>CANDFU010000010.1 GCA_947384095.1 uncultured Roseburia sp.
GGCCACGTCGATCGGATCCAGATTCTCATCCAGATAAAACTGGCCGGGATGCGCCCACACGTCGGCGCTGTCCCCCGCCACATATATCGGCACGTCGCCGATGATCTCAATTCCTTTTCGGTTGACATAGGCTTTCAATTCACGCCACTGTTTAAAAAACAGATACTGAAGCATCTGATAAAAACGGATCTCCTTCGCATACGTCCTGCGCGCCCCGGTGAGCGCATCCGCTTCGCGCATCTTAAGTTCTTTGTCCCACTCGGGCCACGCCACGCCGCCGTTGGCATCCTTGAGCGCCATAAACAGCGCATAATCGGCCAGCCATTCCGCCTCATCCTCACAGAACTGCACAAAATCTTCCGGTTCTTTTGCCAGAAACCGCTCGTACGCCTTCTTTAAGAGCGCATAGCGCGACTGGTACATCACGCCGTAATCCACACGCTCCTCGTCTTTTCCCCAGGGAAACGACCCGCACTCTTCCTTTGTCAGAAGCCCGTCCCGGCACAGATATTCCAGATCGATAAAATACGGATTTCCGGCAAAGCTGGAAAATGACTGGTACGGGGAATCCCCGTAACTCGTCGGGCAGATCGGAAGAATCTGCCAGTATTTCTGGCCCGCCTTCTCCAGAAAATCTGCAAATCTTCTTGCCTCATCTCCCATTGTCCCTATCCCGTAGGGAGACGGCAGGGATGAAATATGCATCAAAACACCGCTGCTTCTCATAATAACCACGCCTTTCCTGCTGAATCTTTTTTTCGGTACTGTTTACGGTAACGTTTTCATTGTTTAGTCCGATTATATTTCCGTTTTCTGGAAAATGCAAGACTAAATCCGTATTTCCCCGTTATACCTAAAAAATACCAGTATTTTCCGGCGAATTGCACAATGTTACTCCAGAAGCGTCAGCCCCGAAATGTCCGGCTGAATCGTCATCGAATAGTTGGTATAATAAACCACAAACCCGGGCATGCTCTTATTCGGTTTTTTCACGTGTTTTCTCTGCACATAGTCGATTTCCACCTTATCACTTTCCCGTCCCCTGGAATAATAGCCCGCCAGTTTCCCGGCCTCCTCAAAAGCCCGGTCGGGAAGCTCCTCGTTTCCGGCCTTTAACACAACATGTGAGCCGGGTATCCCCTTGGCATGAAACCACCAGTCATTGCCGGCGGCAGACTGAAACGTCAGCTCCTCGTTCTGATAATTGTTTTTCCCCACATAGATGTGATAGCCGTCCGAAGAGAGGTAGTGAAACGGCCTGCTTTTTATTTTTACCTTCTTCCCGGCACGCTTCCTCCTGATATACCCGAACTCTGTCAGTTCTTCCCTGATCTGCACGAGATCGTCCTCGGTGAGCGCGATATCGAGGGAGGATGAAATGCTCTCCAGATGGCTGATCTCGGCACGCGTATCCGTAATCAGATCCGTCAGGGCTTCATATGTGCGCTTCAATTTGTTATAGCGCTCAAAATATTTCCGCGCATTTTCTTTCGCGTCGAGCATCGGATCCAGCGGTACCGTCACCGTCTCATTCGTATAATAATTGAGCGCCTCAAACTCCCTTGCCCCTTCCGCCAGGCCGTAACCATACGTATGAATCAGTTCGCCGTATACCTTATATTTTTCTCTTTTGCCCGTATCCTTAAGCTGCTTTTCCTGGAGCGCATATTTTTTGCGGCTGCGGTCAAGAGCCGTGCCCACAATCCTCCTCAGATCGGCTGATTTCTGCCGGATGCGCGTATAGACATTTTTCGTGGCGTAAAACTCTTCAAGAACCTGCGACACGGAGTCATACTCTGCCATCCTGTATCCGGCCTTATCCGCCCCGGGGCCGCTGTCTGCATTCTCCAGATACTGCGTCAGCTTCACGCAGGAAAACTCCACCGGTTCCTTTCCCCGGCTGACAATATTCGGGCAGTAATCATGATTTCTGATTTCGTCCATCACCCAGAAAAAATGGTGACAGAGATGCTTTTTCTCATCGGCGCACAGAGAATCGACGGGCATCCCCCCGTCAACCCCGGCACGGTAACAGATTTCATTTGCAATCACCGGGCTGATACCGGTGTAGGAGGTATAAACCGCTTTTGCGATCGTATCCGGCTTCGCCATCACCCGTTCCATAAAATCCGGCTCGTCCGCCTCAAGCGGGTTCTTCCTGTCGCTCTGCGTTGCAGCGATACCGTACGCGCGGCCTGGCAGAACTTCCCGCACGGAACTCATCATCGATGACACATGCTTGATGCTGTCAATAATCATTCCTTTCGCATCACAAAAAATAATATTACTGTGCTTTCCCATCAGCTCCACAACCAGCGTCTTGGATGACAGATCGCCCATCTCATCCAGATGCTCGATCTCAAACCGGATGATACGTTCCATATGCGGCTGATCGATGCGGATAATACGGCCGTTTGCAATATGCTTGCGCAGAACCATACAGAAATTCGGCGCCGCAGGCGGTCCCGGCTTATTCTTGTCTGTCAGATACAAAAACGGAAGAGACGCGCTCGCCGACATGGCGAGGCGGTACTGCCTTCCGTTTCCCTTCAGGGTAAACAGCAGCTCGTCGTTTTCCGGCTGCGCAATTTTACTGATTTTTGTATTTAATACCGTCCGGTTCAATTCATGTACCAGACAGGAAATTACAACTCCGTCAAATGCCATGACAACTACTCCTTAATCATAATCAGATCGCGGAAGCCTTTACCTGCTTCCCCTTTTTATTTTTCTTAAATCCGGAAATATCATAGCGCGCCTTGTACTCCTCAAAATACGCTGTGTAGTCCGCATTTTTCATCTCGCGCACGCTCTTTAAGTATTCGTGCGTGTCAAAGTTCCTGGCCTCGAGCTCGATCATCGCGACGGCCACATTGGAGCAGTGATCCGCAATACGCTCCATATTGTTCAAAAGATCATTAAACACGATTCCCTGCTTCATATCGCATGCCCCCGTTCTCAGCCTTGCAATATGGCGCAGCTTCATCTCGTCGCAGAGAATGCCGATCAGCTCTCTCAACGGCTCCACGCGCCCCGCCGTCAGAAGATCATCCTCCTGAAAGGAATCCACCGTCGTGCAGACAATCTCGCGGACGGCATCCTTTAAAACCCTGAGCTCGTTACTGCCCTCGTCGGAAAATATGATTTTCTTCTCATGAATCTCGGCGGCCACCCTGGAAATATTGACGGCGTGATCTCCCAGACGCTCAAAATCGCTGATCGTGTGCAGAAACTTTGAGACCTGTTTTGTCTGCCCCTCCGTCATCTCCTTCCCGGTCAGCTGCATAAGATACGTTCCCAGTTTGTCTTCATATTTGTCGATAAGATTTTCCTTTTCCTGTACCTTATTATATTTATCCTTGGAATAATCCTCGATCAGGGACATCGCGCGGCCGATATTTTTTCTCGCTTTTTTGGCCATGCCATTCATCGCCGTGTGGCTCTGCGCAATCGCAAGAGCCGGATACGCCAGAAAACGCTCCTCAAGAAGATCAAAATCCGCCGCATCCTCGACGTCCTCCGCCGTATCCCTGACCAGAAAGAACACCAGCTTCTCAATATACCGGACAAACGGCATCAGCACCGTGATCGTAGCCATCCTGAAAACGGTATTCATCACCGCAATCGACATCGGATTCATCACCATATCCATAAATGAAAAATGCACAACAGCATTGGCGGAATAAAAGAGCACGGACCAGAAAACCATCCCGAACAGATCGTTATTTAAGTAGACCAGCGCCGTCCGCCGCCCGTTTTTGTTCGTCCCGATCGCCGACAAAAGCACAGGGCAGGCTGCCCCGACCCCGATTCCCATAATAATCGGCAGCGCCGTGGCAAAGCTGATGCTTCCGGTGACGGAGAGCGCCTGTAAAATTCCGACCGAAGCGGAAGCGCTCTGCAATACCGCAGTGATCAGTATGCCAAATAATATCCCCATAACCGGATTGGAAAACATCGTGATCGCGCCGGTAAACCACTCGCTCTCCCTGAGGGGGGCAACCGCGCCGCTCATCGACTGCATCCCCAGCATCAGAATCGAAAATCCCAGCATAATGTCGCCGATATTGTGATAGACAATCTTCTTTAAAAACATTCTGAAAATAATCCCGACGATCGCCACGACAGCCGAGATCGTCGCCGTCGACAAAAGCTGCGCGACACCGTTTGCACTGTCAAGATAAGACAGACAGAGAATCCACCCTGTAATACTGGTTCCGATATTCGCCCCCATGATAATACCGATGGCCTGCGACACCTTCATCATACCGGAATTGACAAAACCGACTACCATAACCGTTGTCGCCGAGGACGACTGGATCACCGCCGTCACCGCGGCCCCCAGCAGCACCCCCTTGACAGGCGTGTTCGTCAGACGATACAAAATCAGCTCAAGCTTGTTTCCCGCCACCTTCTTTAACCCGTCCCCCATCAGCGCCATTCCATAGAGAAAAAGCGCCACTCCGCTCAGCAGCGTAAGAATCATCGTTATCCCCATTGTTTTTTCCTTTTCATTTGTATACGTTTTTGCTATCGCATCCCATTATAAATCATACATCCCTACTTTTACAACCTATTTATCCATTCTTTTTGCGCGTTGCATCCCATGTGCAAGTTCCGCCGCCCTGGCGTGTGACGGGTGGACCTCACTTGAGTATCCACTGTTTTTATGATATCATGGCTGAGAAGATATTTTTCACATACGGATTTGTGTCGGAGCCACAAATCCGCGCTGCATTCCGGAATATCGGATTCCGCAGGCAGCGTCTTTGCAGCAGACTGCTCCGGCATGGAGGTCATTATGGATAAGAAAAAAATGATAAAAGTATCTGCTCCCATCCTGAGACTTGCAGACGTACACTCCGTCGGCGTAATCGGTGATCCGGGATGCGAAGGGCTTGGCACGTACAACATGAAAGTATTTGCGGGCGCGCTGGAAGAAACGGCCAGGGATGATATTACGCTCATCGCCGGGGACCTGGTGCCCGCCGGGACAAAACAGCACTATCAGAATATCCGGGAAATCACAGAGATCCTGGCCGGAAATGATGTCTACTCACTCCGGGGAAACCACGATACCGGAGCCTACACGGACTATTTCGGGCTGAAAAACTATGCCCTGCTGACAGAACATTTTGCCGTGGTCGTGCTGGACAACGCCTTCCGCACCTTTGAAGACGAAGGCCTTGCCCTCCTGTCACAGGTCCTCGCAATGGATGAGGTCACGCAGGCTGTCATCGCATTCCACATCCCCGTCCCGAACCACTTTATTTTAAACTGTGTTTCCGAAGATGAATTTTCCCGTCTGCGGGCCGCCTACCAGCCCTGGAGGGAAAAGGTGACATACCTGCTCTGCGGACATGTGCATTCCCGTTTTGTCGACACCGTGGACAATATCACACTCATCTGTACCGGCGGCGGCGGCGCCATGATCGAGGACGTGTCAAAAGACATCCGGGCGTGCAGCGTGGAACACCACGTCGTCCACTTTTATGAAGAACAGAATACCCTGAAATACCGGATTTCCGATCTCGCAGAAAATTGTTACAGACGCGAACGCGACGATACTGTTCTGCGCCAGAGACTAAAAGAAACCGTGGAAGCAGAGCTGATGGCGCACTTGAAATACTTAATGTTTGCAGACCGGGCAGAACGAAGAGGCCTGGGCCGGATCTCCAATCTCTTCCGCGCACTGGCCGCCTCCGAATATTACCATGCGCGAAACTTTTTTTCGATTCTGGATCAGCCCGCGCCTTTTATGGAATCTGCAGAAACCTATGTGCCGGGAGAAGATTTTGAATACAGGCATCTCTACCCCATGCTCGCAGAATACGCAGGGGAGCGCCGGTATCCACTCGCAGAACAGGCATACATCGGCGCTGCGGCGGCAGAATCAGAACATGCCTCCCTCCTTCGGGAAGCATCCGATCCGGAGTCCTTTTCGACGGAAACCGTCTGTGTCTGCCCCATCTGCGGCTATGTGATGTCGGGCGATTCCGTTCCGGAGCGCTGCCCGGTGTGCGGCGGTCCCGGCCGGCAATTCGAAAAATTTGAGGCGAAAGATTGAAATATCCCATACACTTCCACAGCGGAAATGCTTACTCCAAGACAGGCAGTCCCTGCACATGCCTTACATGTGACGGACTGCCTGTGGTCTGTCAGAATCTATTTCAGATATTTTTTCAACTGTGCAATCAGCTTCGACACGTCAATCGGTTTCGCAATATGAGCGTTCATCCCACACTCCAGGCAATGCTGGATATCCTCGGAAAATGCGTCTGCCGTCATTGCAATAATCGGCAGTCCGGCGTCCGGCCGGTCCAGCGCACGGATCGACTTTGCCGCCTCATAGCCGTCCATCACCGGCATGCGGATATCCATCAGAACCACATCATAGACACCGGGCTCCGCGGCTTTAAACTTCTCGACACAGATCTGCCCGTTTTCCGCCCAGTCCACCTCAAAACCGGCGCTTGTCAGAATCTCCTGTGCAATCTCCCAGTTCAGATCATTGTCTTCAGCCAGCAGAATACGCTTTCCGGCAAACTCTTCGACCGATGCCTCCTCCTGCTCTTCCGGCGCCGTTCCGCCCTCCATATAGCGATTCAGCCCCACAAACAGATTGGATTTAAAAAGCGGCTTGGAAATAAATCCCTGCGCTCCGGCGGCAAGCGCTTCTTCTTCGATATCGCTCCAGTCATATGCAGAGATAATCAGAATCGGCACCGCGTCACCCACACAACGCCTGATCGCCCGGGTCGTCTCAAGACCATCCATATCCGGCATCTTCCAGTCCAGCAGCACGACTTCATAGTCGTCGTGTTCCCTGTGGCGCTTATCCACCATCTGAACCGCCGCATTCCCGTCCAGTGCATACTCCGCCCGAATGCCGATCTCCCCAAGCGCCGCCACAGCGCTGCTGCAGAGCTCCTCATTATTGTCAACCACAAGCATTTTCCACGGCGGAAGGATCATATCCTCCTCTTTCACAATCGCCTTCTCCAGATCAAGCGCAATGTGGAACGCACTTCCTTTTCCCGGTTCGCTCTCCACCTCGATTGTACCGTCCATTGCCTCCACGATACATTTTGTGATCGCCATTCCAAGCCCGGTTCCCTCAATTTTGGAAACCTGGGAAGATTTCTCCCTGGTAAACGTATCAAAAATTTTCTCTTTGAACTCGGCTGACATTCCGATCCCGGTATCTTTTACAACAAAATGACAACGCACATAATGCTCGCCGACAGGCGAAGCCTCCTGCCTGAGATAGACATTGATCCGCCCTCCTTCCGGCGTAAATTTGACCGCATTGGACAACAGATTGATCAGAACCTGATTGAGCCTCACGCTGTCGCAATACACATCTTCCGTTTCGATTTTCTGAATAAAAATATCAAAATGAAGTTTCTTATCCCGGATCTGCGGCTGTACGATATTCACAATACTATCCATCGTCTCCCGCAGGGAAATCTGATCCATATTTAAAGACAGCTTCCCGCTCTCTATTTTGGACATATCAAGCACGTCATTGATCAGCCCGAGCAGATGCTTACTGGAAAGCGTAATTTTCTTCAGACAGTCTTCCACCCTCCCGATATCGTCAATATTACTCATGGCAATCGCCGTCATCCCGACAATCGCGTTCATCGGAGTCCGGATATCATGGCTCATATTGGAGAGGAACTCGCTCTTTGCATGATTCGCACGGACCGCCTCCTCCTTTGCCTTATCCAGCTCCCGCATCTGCTGCTGCGAAATCCTGAAATACAGGAAAAAAATCAACAGCACTCCCGCCAGGACAACGCTGCAGGCCCCGATCATCGCATTGACCCGCTGGCTTCCCAGCGCATTGATCGCGTCGTCCAATACGCCGTATGGCATAATGGTAACAATATACCAGTCGCAATAACTCAATTTGGAGCAGCGCAGATGATTGTGTACCCCGTCTACCATCACAAGCGCGGCATACTCCTGTCCCGCCTGTATTGCCTCTCTGAGTTCCCTCTCATAAAATGCGGCGTTCTTTCCGTTTGTCTCCTGCACAGTCTCACGAACCCGCTCAAAGTAGTTGTCTCTGTACGCGCTTCCGCTGCGGATGACAAAACTGCCGTCTTTGTGAATCACATGCGAATATACCAGCGCCCCCTCTTCCTCGAGAACCATGGCATCCTGCAGATACTGCATCGGAAGCCCCGCCACCAGAGCCGTACTCCTCTTATCGCCATCCATCTCATATGACGCGTCGATACCAAGGATCAGCAGACGCTCGCCGTTTTTGCCTTCGCCGCTTGTCACTTTCCGTTTTCCGTTTACCAGCTCTCCAAGAAACGCCTCCTCTTCGATCAGCTTCACCGGTTCCCCATAGACGACTTCACACTCCCCTTCTTCGGTATAAAGACCAAGATAGGTAAAGCTGCGGACGCTCGCGCTCAGTTCCAGATCCTCCAGCATCTGCCTGCCATATCTGCTCGTCCCGGGGTCTACCCTGCTCACAATCCCCTCCACCTGTGACAGCCTGAGTTCTATTATGGCCGAAAACTTCTGGTCAAGCTGCCGGTTCATCTCCGACATATAGATGCTTCCGATATCATTGATCGCCTTATCACTCCGCTGGCTCATATAAACGCCAACCGTGGCAAATATGAAAACACATACCAGAAGCATACCCAAAAGGCTTCCCAGCAAAATATTTCTTATCTTCCCTGTCATTGCTCACTATCCTCACATTTTAGTCTTTAAATCATCCATTATCTTTGGTTTCCCAGCTTCTTTAACGTACTTTTCAGCACGGCCATGTCCATCGGCTTGGCGATGTGGGCATTCATGCCCGCTTCCATCGCGTCCCTGACATCCTCCGCAAAGGCGTTCGCCGTCATCGCCACGATCGGAATGCTTTCCGCATCCGGATGGCCGCTGCCCCTAATGCATCTGGCTGCCTCATATCCCCCCATCACCGGCATCTGAATATCCATCAGAATCATATCATAATACCCCTGCCCGGAACGGCAGAAACGCTCCACAGCTTCCAGCCCGTTCTCCACAAGCTCACAGGCAGCACCTTCCATCCTGAGCATTTCCATCAGGATCTCCGCATTCAGCTCATTATCTTCCGCCGCCAGAAACAGCATCCCGGCGAGGCTTCCCTTTTCATTCTTTTTCCGCCCGCTGTAAGGCAGTCCGGCGGCCGAAAGCCATGCCGCCTCCGGTTCTGTTCCTGCGCATGTCCCCTTTTTTTCACGCGCAGCCTTAAGTTCGCTCACTGTCTGACGGAACTTCGACACAAAAAACGGCTTCGACAAAAATCCGTCTGCCGCTGTCTCTTCTGCTGCTTCTTCTGCCACACTCAGGTCATAAGCCGTCAGAAACAGAAACGCAGAAGCTCCTGTATCCTGTAAACGGATTTTCCGCACTGTCTCCGCCACATTCTCCCCCGGCATATTACAGTCAAGCAGAATCATCTGAAAATCTTCCTGGCGCAGGCGGGCCTCTCTCACTTTCTGCTCCGCCGACGCACCGCTCAACGCGTATTCCACAAAAATGCCCGTCTCCGCCATCTGTTCCCGGATCTCAAGACAGGTGCTCTCTTCCTCATCTATCACCAGCATCCGCGAAATTTCATGTTCCTTCCAGAATTTCTCATCTTTATATCGTTTCGGCAGGGCAAATTCCAGTTCCACGGTAAACACGCTGCCCTCTCCCACCCTGCTTTCGACAGATATGCTGCCCCCCATCAGATCGACAATATTTTTTGTGATTGCAAGTCCAAGCCCCGTCCCCTGTATTTTATTCGTCACGGAACTGATTTCACGTGTAAAAGGTTCGAACACAGTCTCCTGAAACGCTTCGCTCATCCCGATCCCGTCATCTTTTACGACAAAACACAGACGTGCATTCTGCAGCGATGTCTGTTCCATCCGTTTTACCCGGCAGTCGATATGCCCCCCTTCCGGGGTATACCGCACTGCATTCGTGAGCAGATTCAGAAAAATCTGGTTTACACGGAGCCGGTCGCCCAAAAGAAGCTCCGGAACCTTTCCACAAATATGTATCTCAAACGTCTGCCTCTTAGCTTTCGCCTGCGGCAGCATCACTCCGCACAGTTCCTCCAGCAGCTCCGGCAGACCAAATTCCTCGATATTTAAAGAGGTCTTTCCACTCTCGATCTTGCTCATATCAAGGACGTCATTGATCAGGCCGAGCAGATGGGGGCTGGAGTGCATAATCTTGCCCGTGTATTCCCTGATCCGTTCCGGATCGTCATTCTCTTTCGAGAGAAGCATCGCAAATCCCATAATGGCGTTCATCGGCGTCCGTATATCATGGGACATATTGGAAAGGAAATGGCTTTTCGCCTCGTTCGCGCTCCGCGCCGAATCCAGAGCCGCTCTCAGGCTTTCGTTCATCCGGCTTTCCATCGTGCGGTCGGAAAACATCAGGACATATTTATCATCGCCCTGTATGCAGACATGGTAGAAGGTCTCGCGGATCCGTCGCTGCTCCCCCGTGCTGAAATGAATATATTCCCTCTCTCTCTCCACACATCCTCCCGCAGGAATCCGCTTCAACTGTTCCTTTATATCCTCCCCATCCGGCTGTACGGCCGCACGCTGCAGAATCCCCACGTCCGCGGCCACTTCCAGGGCCGAAACGCCAAAAAGCCGCTCTACATTCGGGCTGATATATTCCGGACTCTGCGCATCGCTGCCGATCATAACAAAAATATCATCCACCGTCTGAAACAGAAGTTCAAACATCTGCTCCCTGTACCGGGTTTCCATAACCTTCCTGTCCGCCTCTTTTTTCTTCCTGGCAAGAATATATATGATTACTGCCAGCCCCGACAGCAAAAGGCCGCCGACAGGCACGGCGAATTTTTCCAGCATCTGAATGACTCCCCCCTCTGTTGCGATCACTGTCCCCGGCCCCCCTCCGGCAGCCGGTTTTCTTTCATTATATCATATAAAGGTGAAAAATCAACTTTTGTGAATCTTTTTCAAAGACAGATGGATGCCCCGGCTGATCTGTGGTATGATATGCATGCGGCTTTTCGCGCAGATTTCCATAAACGGAGGATAATTGAATGAAAAAAAGACCGGTCCCCATACAATTGACTTTTTATGCCGTTTTTGCACTCACAGCCATTCTGTCAGCTGCCGGCTGCCGGCAGCCGCAGGCAGAACCCGTCTCAAAATCTGGCTTTTATTTTAATACCGTCATACAGGTCACCATCTATGAGAACGTGGACGAACGGCTTCTCGACGACTGCTTCTCGCTGGCGAAAGACTACGAGGCGCTCTTTTCCAACACCATAGAGGACAGCGATATTTCAAAAATCAATGCCGCGGGAGGCCGGCCGGTCACCGTCCGGGACGAAACCGTCGACCTTATCACAAAAGGCATCTATTACGGAGATATAAGCGGCGGAAAATTTGATATCACCATCGGCGTCCTTTCCGATCTATGGGATATCTCAACCAAAGCGCTGCTTGAGGATACCGACGCCTCCATGATCCCGTCCCAGGAGGATATTGCCGCCGCCCTCTCTACCCTGGATTACCATAATATCCGGATTGACGGAAACGAAGTAACTCTTTCGGACCCCGATGCCAGGATCGATCTCGGCGGCATCGCAAAAGGATATATCGCTGACAAAATGAAAGATTTTCTGAATGAAAACGGCGTGACGAGCGGCTTTATCAACCTCGGCGGAAACGTTCTCGTGCTGGGCCCAAAAACACAGCGCAAAGGGACTTCTGACGAAAGCTATACCATCGGCATCCAGCGCCCGTTTGCCCCGGATCATGCGTCGATCGCCTCCGTAAAAGTCACGGACGAAACCGTCGTTTCCTCCGGCGTCTATGAGCGCTGCTTTGAAGCCGGCGGAAAACGATACCATCATATTCTGGACACCGCAACCGGGTACCCCTATGACAACGGACTGCTCGGCGTGACCATAGTGACCAAAAAATCCGTTGACGGCGACGCCCTGTCCACCACCTGCTTTGCCCTGGGGCTGGAAGAGGGAATGGCACTGATTGAAGACACCGAAGATGCCGAGGCAATCTTTATCACAGACGACTATAAACTGCACACGAGTTCCGGTATCGGGACAAAAATCCCATTTACGGTTCTTTAGGACATCCGCCGCAGCCTGCACAGGAAGACGCCACAGCGACACTGCTTTCGTAAACGGATGTGAGAAGGCAGACAGCCTGCGCCGAAATGCCCTCCTGTGCCCCGGTGAAACCGAGCCCCTCTTCCGTCGTTGCCTTGACATTGACCTGTCCCGCGCCAATTTTAAGCGCCTTGGCGATATTTTCTTCCATCTGTGCGATATAGGGACGCATTTTCGGCTTCTGGGCAATCACCGTGGCGTCGATATTTTCAACGACATACCCCTTCCCTTCCAGAAGCTCTCCGACCCGCACTAACAGCTTTACACTGGAAATTCCTTTGTATGCCGTATCCGTATCCGGAAAATGTACGCCGATATCGCCCAGCCCCGCCGCTCCGAGCAGCGCGTCCATCACCGCGTGCAGGAGCACATCGGCATCCGAATGCCCCAGAAGCCCCAGCGGATACGCAATCTCAACCCCGCCGATTACCAGCGCGCGCCCCTCTGCCAGCCTGTGGACGTCATACCCCATACCGATTCTCATTTCTGCCTCCCTCCTTTTATTTCACGATCCGATCTCTTCCCTGACGCTTTCCCTGATACAGTCTCTCATCAGCAAGGCGCACCAGCTCTTTTAAGTTCTTTCTATGTCCATACTCCGCCATGCCAAACGTCATCGTTACCCGGATTTCTTCTTCCTGCCATGGTATCACGGCTGCCCGGATATCATCATGCAGACGCCTCAGGCACTCATATGCCTTTTCCACATTCCTGTCCTCATAAATCAGGAGGAACTCTTCCCCACCCCAGCGGAACACAAATCCACAATGCTTCATATGAGCCTGCATCAGCCCCGCCAGCACTTTTAAGACCTCGTCCCCCGCCTGATGGCCATACGTGTCGTTCACACGTTTAAAATAATCGATATCCCCCAGCACTACCGTAAACGCCTTGCCTTTCCTTCCGGCCCGTTCGGCAGCATGTTTTAAAACCGTATCGCAGCTTCTCCGGTTTCCCAGCCCGGTAAGCGGATCATTTCCGACCAGCTCCACAATGGAATCCCTGAGTACCACTGCAAATCGTCCCATCTCCCCGACCTCGTCCCCGCGCGCAAGCACATAGGGTTCCAGCTCCGCCGTCAGGTCGCCTGCCGCAACCTTCCCCAGAAATGCCTCCGTCTCCTGCAGAGAAAAAATAAGCCGTTTTCCGTAATGAATCACCAGGAGAGTGACTACAGTTATAATCGCCATTTCCATCAGACAGACGATCAGAATATTATGGTTGATTTCCCGCATCACCTGATGGCGCGGTTTCCCCGTAAATATCATTCCCACAATCACGCCGCCCGTATTCTCTATCGGCACATAATATCCAAAATACGGCTCTCCGTTGACGAGCACGGAGTCCGAAAAATACTCCTCTCCTTCCTCAAGCACTTTTTTCTCAACTTCCGGCTGCGCGCGCGTATTCAATACACGGCTGCCATCTGCTTTTCGCACGGTCGTCAGACAACGGACGGATTCGTAAAACAATGTCACATCCACGCCTGTCTGCTGCCTGATCTCATCCACCAGATCCGTCCCCTGCGCTACATCCACGCCGCCTTTTGTCA
>CANDFU010000011.1 GCA_947384095.1 uncultured Roseburia sp.
GGCACTGCGGATAAAAGGGAACAGCGGAGGACGTATCAGTTTCTGCTGCGGCGCGGTTTCCGGTGCGAGGATATTCTTGCCGTGATGAAGTGCGGGATTTTTGACGGGCAGACGTCTGTTTAGGGGACGACTGCCGATGCGCACATGATTTTTACATGAACAGGAGAGGAATGGAGGGACATGAAAGAGAGAGAGACATTTGGGTCAAGGCTTGGTTTTATTCTGGTGTCTGCCGGATGTGCGGTGGGGCTTGGAAATGTATGGAAGTTTCCGTATATCTGCGGGCAGTACGGGGGAGCCGTGTTTATCGTCGTCTATCTGATTTTTCTGGCCGTTCTGGGGCTTCCGATTTTAGTCTGTGAATTTGCAGTCGGAAGAGGCAGCGGGCAGGGGATGGGAGCTGCGTTTGAGCGCCTGGAACAGAGGGGGACAAAGTGGCATTATTTAAAGTGGATCAGTATACTGGGCAGTTATCTGTTAATGATGTTTTATACGATGGTCGGCGGATGGATGCTGCGCTATGCATTTCAGACAGCGGCCGGCGGCATGGACGGGCTTGGAGCCGATGAGATCCGGAATGTATTTTACGATATGCTGGGGAGCGCGCCGGAGATGGCGGGCTGGATGATTGCGGCGGTTGTGCTGGCGTTTCTTATCTGTGGAATGGGACTCCGCGGCGGTATTGAGAAGGTGACGAAGGTGATGATGAGCATTCTGATCGTACTTATGATACTTCTTGCCCTGCACTCGCTTATTCTGCCGGACGCCGCTGCGGGAGTGCGGTTTTATCTGGTTCCCGATTTTAAGCTGGTCAGAAGTTATGGCTTCTGGAATATTGTGTACGCGGCGATGTCGCATGCATTTTTTACATTAAGCGTCGGTATCGGGGCGATGGAAATTTTCGGCAGTTATCTGAAGAAGGAGAGAAGCCTCCCGGGTGAGGCGGCCGGGATTGTTCTGCTTGATACATTTGTTGCGCTGATGGCTGGTTTTATCATTATTCCGGCATGCTTTGCCTATGGTGTGGAACCGGATGCGGGACCGTCCCTTCTTTTTATCACATTGCCGAATGTGTTTAATCATATGAGCGGGGGAAGAGTCTGGGGAACCTGCTTTTTTGTGTTTATGTCGTTTGCGGCGCTGTCTACAATTATCGCGGTATTTGAAAATATTCTCTCGTTCTATATGGACATGGGAGGGTGGGAGAGAAAGAAGGCGGTCCGGTTTAATCTCGTCCTCATGATTTTACTGTCGCTTCCAGCCGTATTGGGGTATAATGTATGGTCAAAAGTCCAGCTGATGGGAGAGGGCAGCACGATTATGGATGTGGAGGATTTTCTGGTGTCTTACAATCTTCTGCCGCTGGGGAGTATGGTATTTGTGTTGTTTTGTGTAAAAAAGAACGGTTGGGGATTTGGCCGTTTTCTCTCCGAGGTGAACACCGGGGAGGGGAAAAAGCTGCCCAATGCATCCTGGCTGCAGATTTATATGACGTATATTCTTCCCGCTGTCATAATACTTGTCTACCTGAAAGGGTATTATGACATGTTTCGGGAGAAAGGAATGGTGACGCTGGTTTCCTGGATGATATTTGCAGTGGCGCTGCTGGCCGTGATTCTTGCGGTGACGCTCAAAGGCGCCGGAAACGCGGCGGGGGCCGGGAAAAAGGGCTGAAAATCAGTATGGATAAAAAAAGAAGGAGCAGAAGAAAAATGGGTAAGGGAAGAGGACTGATCGAAGAGTTTAAAAAGTTTATTATGCGGGGAAACGTCATGGATATGGCAGTCGGTGTGATCGTCGGCGGTGCGTTCACATCCATTGTGACATCGCTCAATCAGGATATTCTGACGCCGATCCTTGGTATTTTTGGCGGAACCGATTTTTCGAATCTGAAAGTGACGCTGGGAAGCGGGGAGGCCGCGCCGGTTTTGTGCTACGGAAATTTTATCACCGCGGTGCTTAATTTTCTGATCACGGCATTTGTGATATTTGTGCTTGTGAAACTGATGAATGGGATCAGCGACCGGTTTCTCAGAAAAAAGGAAGAAAAAGAGGATGAAGCGCCGACGACAAAGCTCTGCCCTTACTGCAGAAGCACGATTGCAGTGGAGGCTGTGCGCTGTCCGCATTGTACGTCGGTACTGGAGGAAGCGGAGGAAAACAGCGTAAAAGTGGAGATGGCAGTGCAGGAAGAATAAAAATGGAAGAAGAAAATCCTGCTGTTTCATACAGCAGGATTTCCTGTATCGCAATTTTACCGGAACGTGCAGTAATTGTAATTTGCGGTAAAGCTTCCCTCCAGAGTTGTGTATTTATCGCCACCGACGGTTTTGATGTTGACAATTTTGTACGTATAGGTATTTCCTATTGTGAGCGGCGCAGAGAGATGTACCTCGCATTCGTCGTCATCCCATTCCACGTAGGAGGAGCGGGACGCATAGGAATGTCCGCCGGCGTCTTTGATGACAACATAGCTGCCGCCGTTGTATTTGTAGAGAATATCTTTATGAAAATCGAAGGAGACCGTCCATTCTTCCATTCCGTCATCGTAGTCCTCGTCGTATTCTATTTTTTTCACAGACGGGCCGGCAGGCCTGGCCGGAACGGTTGCTTTTACGGTAATGGTCTCGTAGGATGACGCTCCCCTTGCCTTGACGCCGGAGATTTTGATCGTGTAGGTGCGGCCGTGCTTCATATTCTGAATGTAGATCTCACAGTCGTCGCTATCTCTGCCGGCCAGATAAGCTTTATAGGATTTCCCTTTGTTGTCCCTGACAGATTTGACTTTTGCATTGCTTTTCCAGGTGACTTTGGAAGCGAATTTTACGTCGATCTCATTATCGTCCTCATCTACCGTTACTTTTTTAACCGTTACTTTTCGGGACGATGTGTTCTGTGAAGGAACCTTTACTTTCAGGGTCAGCCTGCGGTAGCCGGTTGTACCACGCTTTTTGATACCGTTCAGGACGATTGTGTAAGTGCGGCCTTCCTTCAGGCCGAGTATTGTGACATCACATTCGTCGTCGTCTCTGTCACTGAAATAAGACTGATATTTTTTTCCTTTGTTGTCCTTGACAGAGACTTTTGCGCCCGGTTTCCAGGAAACGCGGGTAGCAAAATCGATTTCGATTTCGCTCGCAATGCCGTCTTCCGGGTCTTCCGTGTGGGATTCCCTGTCGTAAGTGACACGTCTGACGTCGATTTTATTTCCAGTGCCGGACGTCTTTGCGGTGAAGTCAAGGCGGATGGAATCTGCAAGTACGGTCTGCGGCAGGATGCCGGCCAGCATGCAGATTGCGAGCAACAGCGAAAACAGTCGCAGACTGTGCTTTCGGGTTGTATTCATAGTCTTTTCCTCCGTTTTATTCCCGCAGGCAGGGAACCAGTTTCGTGTCTGCACGAGTACCCGGCGGATGCCGCGGGGGAAGTGACATACAATTAGTTTCTATATTTATTATATACAGGCAAAAGCGGGATGTCAACATGGCCGGGGAGGCTTATGATATGGCTTTTTGCGCGCGGATTTGTACCGGGGCGCCGTAAATTTGTCTGATGGCGGAGACGGCCTTGCCGTGTAAACATTTTGAAATGGAGAGTATCATGTGTAAACTGGAGAAACTGGAGAGAAGGGATTTTGACGCTGTCTGGAAACTGATGGAAGAGAGTTTTCCGGTGGATGAAAGACGTGGGAGGAGCGGACAGGAAGCGATTCTGGCGGAATCGCGTTATAGTCTCTACGGGACTCACACGGCCGGGATACTGACAGCTTTTCTTGCCGTCTGGGAGTTCGGGAATTTTTCGTTTATCGAACACTTTGCAGTGAAGAGAGACTGCAGGAACGGAGGCCTTGGGGCAAAGCTGCTCGGGCAGCTCCTGTCACGCGTTAAGGTGCCTGTAATTCTGGAGGTGGAGCTGCCCGGGACAGATCTGGCAGGGCGTAGAATTGCGTTTTATGAACGCTGTGGTTTTGTACGGAATCCGTACGCATATATCCAGCCTGCGTTGTCGGCGGAGGGAAAGGCGATCCCGCTCGGCATTATGTCATATCCGGGAGGGATATCCGAAGCGGCATTTCAGGCTGTGCGCTCTGTATTATATGAATCTGTGTATCATGTCAGTGTCAGTGTAAGTGAAACCGGACAATGATCGGAGCCGTATACATCCGTGAGAATTTCTGCGCTCTGCAGCTTTTCATCCAGTGCGGACGAGGTCAGGAAGTAGTCGATGCGCCATCCGGCGTTTTTCTCACGGGCCTTAAAACGATAGGACCACCAGGAATAGACACCCTCTGTATCGGGGTGGAAATAACGGAAGGTATCCGTAAATCCTGCGTCGAGAAGCTGTGTCATTTTTTCGCGTTCTTCATCGGAAAATCCGGCGTTTCTGCGATTGGTCTTCGGATTTTTCAGATCGATTTCCCTGTGTGCCACATTCAGGTCGCCGCAGAGGATGACTGGTTTCGAAGCGTCCAGTCTTTTCAGGTAAGAACGGAAATCGTCTTCCCACTGCATCCGGTAAGGAAGGCGTTTTAAACCGTCCTGTGAATTGGGGGTGTAGCAGGTAACCAGATAGAAATCCTCATATTCCAATGTGATGACTCTTCCTTCCGTATCGTGTTCGGGGATGCCGGTCCCCAGGACAGCGGACAATGGTTTCTTTCTGGTAAAAACGGCGGTGCCGGAATATCCTTTTTTTTCGGCATAATTCCAATACTGGAAGTAGCCGGGTAAGTCGAGTGCGATCTGGCCTTCCTGAAGCTTGGATTCCTGGATGCAGAAAATATCTGCATCTGCGGCGTAAAAGAAATCGGAGAAGCCTTTCTGCATACATGCGCGCAGACCGTTTACGTTCCATGAGATGAGTTTCATATGCTGCAATAACCTGCCTTTCCAAAGATATGATCCTGGTTCCTGTGCGTGACAATCGTGTAATTTTTTCTTGACCGTCCGGACAAAAACGTTATCATATAGGATTATAAAGGTTTGGACTGGAATATACAAGATGGAATCAGACGGCGCTGGACAGAGAAAGAAAGGGGAGAGTGGTATGGAGAGAGGAGAAACATGTCGGATCAATGCGTCCCGGGACGGGAAGACGCTTCTTGCGCTTCTCAGAGAGCGTGGGATCTATATCGACGCGCCCTGCGGCGGCGCGGGTAACTGCGGCAGATGCCGGGTTGTTTTTCCGGAAAATGCGCCGGAGCCGACGGAAAAGGAACGCCGCCTTCTGACGGAGTCTGAACGGATGGAAGGGATACGCCTGGCGTGCGCCGTGGTTCCCACGGAGGACGCTCTGATTTCTCTGCCATGCGAAGGTCGGGCGGATATTGCAGCTCCCGGGGTGGAGACGGGGCCGGTGCGGGAGAAAAAGGGGAATCACAGCGGCAGATATGGAATTGCAATTGACATCGGAACGACGACGCTTGCAGCGGCGCTTGTGGACTGCGGCACAGGGGAAATTGCAGCTGTGCGGACGGCGGTCAATCACCAGAGGGCATACGGCGCAGATGTGATTTCGCGTGTCAAAGCGGCAGACGAAGGACATGCCCGGGCAATGAGAGAATTGATCCGGACGGATCTGAGGGGGCTTGTGGAAGAACTGTCGTCAAAGACAGACATAGAACCGGACGCCGTGTGTGAAATCGCCGTCGCCGGAAACACGGTTATGTGCCATCTGCTGCGCGGCTTATCCTGCAGGACGCTGGGGGAAGCGCCTTTTACGCCGGTGGATCTTTCCCTGTGGGAGGGGGAAAGCCGTGAGCTGTTCGGCGGCGGACCGGCCGGCGTCAGAGCCGTAGTGCTGCCCGGGATATCGGCGTTTGTGGGCGCCGATATCGTGGCGGGGATTTATGGCTGCGGAATGCACAGGCTGGATTCCGCGGCGTTTTTTCTGGATATCGGGACAAACGGCGAGATGGCAGTCGGAGGCAGGGACGGATTTCTGGTGACGTCTGCGGCGGCAGGGCCTGTGTTTGAAGGCGGAAATCTATCCTGCGGTGTGCCCGGTATCCCGGGGGCAGTCGCGCATGTGACGCTGGAGCGTGCGGCTCTGGACAGGGGTCTGCAATCCGCTGCCAGGTCCGTGTGTGCGCCGGACGGTGAAGCGTTCTGTGTGCATCGGCGGGAGCTTGAGAAGAAATCCTTATCCATCCATGGTGGCGCCGGGACAGCAGGCATGAGGGTTTCCTGTCAGACAATCGGGGGCCGTGCGCCGGCGGGATTGTGCGGAACCGGGGTGATTGATCTTGTGAGCGAACTGGTGCGGTGTCATCTGATCGATGAAAACGGAGCATTTGCCGGGCCCTGGGGCGAAGAAGGATTTCGGGTGGCGAAAGATGTTTTTCTGACTCAGCGGGATATCCGTGAAGTACAGATGGGAAAATCAGCCATCCGCGCAGGGATTGAGACGCTCGCGGATGCGTATGCCGGGGAAATCGGCACTGTTTTTCTGGCCGGCGGGTTCGGTTATGAGATGGACGTTGCAAAGGCGGCGCGTATCGGTCTGTTTCCGGGATGGTTTCAAAAAGAGTTCCGGCTCTTGGGAAACAGCTCCCTGAATGGTGCGGCGCGGTTTCTGTGCGAAGAAGGCGCCCGCGGGGAGACGGAGTGGATTGCGTCGCATGCCAGAGAGGTCAATCTTGCCATGGATCCCGGATTTAACGACCGATACCTTCAGTACATGTTTTTTGCAGATGAAAACGGCCGGGGGAAGGATGAAAAGGTATGATTATCAATACAGGAAGCCGGACCGATATACCGGCGTATTTTTCGGACTGGTTTTTCCGGCGTATTAAGGAGGGATATGTCTGTATGCGAAATCCCTATTTCCCCGCGCAGGTGACGAGATACCGGCTGGACCCGGCCGTCGTGGACTGCCTGGTATTCTGTACGAAAAATCCACGGCCGATGCTCCCGCGGCTGGAAAAGCTGGATGCGTTCGGGCAATACTGGTTTGTGACGATTACACCTTATGGAAAAGACATCGAACCGCAGGTGCCGGACAAGCAGGAAGTTATCTTGGATTTCAGGGAACTGTCCCGGAAAAAGGGAAAGCATGCGGTCTGCTGGCGGTATGACCCTGTTTTTATATCGGAAACGTATACTTATGAATTTCATGTGGATGCGTTTGAACGGATGGCGGCGGCGCTCTCCGGCTATACGGCGGTCTGCGTGATCAGTTTTATCGATCTGTACGAAAAGACGTTGCGGAATTTTGTGGGTATAAAGAGTGTGGGGCGTGAGATGCGAAAAAAAATCGTACAGTCATTCGTGCAGACCGGCCGTCGCCATGGGATTGCCATAAAGACTTGCGCGGAAGGGGAGGAGCTGGCACAGTACGGGGCAGATACCCGCGGGTGTCTGACAAAGGAAGTGCTGGAGGACGCGCTCCTGGAGTCGCTTACTGTCAGGGGAATCGGGCGGGCGCGCAGGGCGTGTCCGTGTCTTCTCGGAAACGATATCGGCATGTATAACACCTGCGGCCACGGCTGCCTGTACTGTTATGCCAATTATGACAGTGAAACGGTGGCCGGAAACCGAAAGCTGCACGACCCGCTGTCCCCGTTTCTCGTAGGCGGGCCGCGCGCGGAGGATGTCCTGCGGGATGCGGTGCAGGAACGCTTCCGGAGCGGGCAGATCAGACTTCGCCTGTAGAAAATCTGCTGTTTCTATAAGCCTTGATTTCTTCCAGCACGGAATAGGGAAGGCACATGCGCCCCTGTCCGGTTCCGATTTTTATTTCCGGTTTATTTGAACCGTGAAAATCAGAGCCGCCGCTTATGAGAAGGTCATATTCGTCCGCAAGTTTTCCTGCATACTGTTCATCCCGGGCAGTATACGTCCCGTAGACTGCTTCTATGGCGTCAAGTCCGTTTTCCGTAAGCGTTCCGATCAGTGTCCTTAAATCTGCATCGTCCATGCGGCAGAGCAGGGGATGGGCGAAGACGGATATCCCGCCGGCCTGCCGGATCAGCGCCACGGCTTCTGTCGGTGTGATTTTAAAACGGCCGACATAGCACGGGCAGCCGTCACCGATGTATTTGTCAAAAACTTCCGCGACGCTGCCGACACAGCCGCGGCGATACAGGAAGCGCGCGATGTTAGCGCGGGTGATGACACGGTCCGGGTTTTCGGCTTTCAGCGCGTCCATTGTGATCGGAAAGCCTTCTTTCTGAAGCGCCCTGACAATTTCCTCGTTCCGGTTGTCACGGCAGTCGCGGAATTCCTTTGTCTTTTTCAAAAGGAGCCTGTCTTCCGGGTTGATAAAGAGGCCGACGATATGGACTTCCATATTGCCTATTTTCCGGTCGGCGCTTGTGTAGGAAGTAGATAGTTCGACGCCTGCAACCAGTTCAATGCCGCATTCCTCTGCGGCGGCCCGGGCTTTGCGGATGCCGGAAACCGTGTCGTGGTCGGTCAGCGCAATGGCGGAAAGCCCGGCAGACGCAGCGGCTTTTACGACCTCTTCCGGCGTAAGCGTTCCGTCCGATTCCGTGGAATGTACGTGCAGATCGATTAATTTGCGTTTCATAGCGAAAGATTCAGTCCTTTCCTGTTTTCAAAAAGCATAAACCAGCCGCGCAAAAATGTCAAAAAGTTTCTGTTGATAAAATTGTTGATAAATTTGTGGAAAAGTACTATAATGGATTTGTCTTTAAAGAAAGCGGATAAATGGAGGGACATATGCAGGTATTGACATTTTCGTTGAATAGCATTGATTTCGGTATCCCGCTGGACGATGTAAATTCGATTGAGGTATGCACGCGGGTGATCAATATTCCGGGAGCACCGCCGAATATCAGGGGAATCATGCGGCTGCATGGAAGCATTGTGCCTGTGTATAGTCTGGCGGCCAAGTTTGCCTACGGAGACCAGAAGATTGAAAATATCGTTGCGGTCGGAATGGGAGGGATGAAGATCGGGCTTGAGGTCGGGAAAGTAAAACAGATATTGGAGGTTGAGAGCCGCGATATCATTCCCATGCCGCAGATCATGAATGCGACGCAGAACTGGTTTCACGATGTTGCCTCCTGTAAGAAGGAACTGATCGTTTTAATCAGCGTGGAAGATTTGTTTACGCTGGAAGAGCGGCAGAGTATCCGGAAGATGATTGAAGACAGTTCGAAAAACGAAGGAGAGTAAAGGAGAAAGGTTATGTTCAAGGATGTAAGGATTAAAGAACGACTTACAAAGGCATTTGTGATGGTTACATCCATAACGGCGGTCGCTGCAGTTGTCGGCCTGATTGCTATGATAGTTATGTCGAACCGTTACGCATATGCGCTGGATTATTTTGGTTTTGCCCAGGGAGATATCGGAAAAGCACTTGTCGTGTTTGCAGATACAAGATCTTCGCTCAGGGCTGCGATCGGTTACAGCGATCAGGATGCCATCGATACGGTGAGTGCGGACCACGATGAGAAGAAGGAATGGTTTGAGAAATATTTTGTGGACATAGAGGGGCGTCTCACGACGGAAGAGTCGAGGGCCATTTACAAAGCGATACAGGATGACCTGGAAGCATACTGGAAGCTGGATCAGGAGATCATGGACCTTGGAGCAACGACGGATATGGATAAGGCTGCCCAGGCGCAGGTGCGGGCGCTCCACGAACTGACGCCGGCATACAATGCGATTTATGAAGAGCTTGCGGAGATTTTAAACATCAAAGTGGAAAGTGGAAATGAGCTTGCGACGATGCTGAATATTTTAAGCTGGTCGCTCTGCGCGGTGATTGTGGCTACGATCATCATTGCAATGTTTGTCTCGATCCGTCTTGGAAATTCCATCGCAAAGGGCATCGCCCTGCCGCTTGGAGACTTAAGCGAGCGTCTGCGTACTTTTGCAGGCGGGGATCTCTCTTCGCCGTTCCCGGTGATTGATTCTCACGATGAGGTTGCCGATATGATCAAAGAGGCGACGAATATGGCGAACAATCTGAATGTGATTATCAACGACGCGGGCGGCGTGCTCGGCGAGATGGCGGGCGGTAATTATGCGGTTGAATCCGATGTGAAGGAAAGCTATACAGGCGACTTTATGAAGCTGATCGATTCGATGCGGATGCTGCGCGACCAGATGACAGCGACACTGCGTTCGATTGAAGAGGCTTCCAGCCAGGTATCGGCGGGGTCCGGTAATCTTGCGGATGCATCGCAGAGCCTTGCAGAGGGCGCGACAGATCAGGCTGGCGCGGTCGAGGAGCTGCAGGCGACAATTACGAGTAGTGCGGAGAGCATCGCACACGCTGCGGAGAATGCAGAAGCTTCTTCCGCGCAGGCCAGACATTATGCGGATGAGGCGGACAAGAGCCGCGTGGAGATGGAGGCGATGGTTGAGGCGATGGCGCGCATCAACGAGACTTCCAAAAAGATTGAGAATATTATTTCCGAGATTGAAGATATCGCTTCGCAGACGAACCTGCTCTCTCTGAATGCGTCGATCGAGGCTGCGAGAGCGGGAGAAGCAGGCCGCGGTTTTGCCGTTGTGGCGGATCAGATCCGTCAGCTCGCAGACCAGAGTACGCAGTCCGCAGTCGATACCAGACAGCTCATCGAGGGCTCGCTGCTTGAGATTTCCCATGGAAACAGCGCTGCAGAGCGTGCTGCAAACTCCATTGAGGAAGTGGTGGAAGGCATCAAGAAGATTGCGGAATCTTCCAGAGAGCTCAGCACGGTTTCGGCTGATATGGCCAATGCCATGAAGCAGGCGGAAGCAGGCGTTTCACAGATTTCTGAAGTGGTACAGTCAAACTCGGCGACAGCAGAAGAGTCTTCCGCGACCAGCCAGGAGCTGTCCGCACAGGCGGTTGCGCTTGACGAGCTGATCGGCCAGTTTGTGTTAAAATAATGGATACATAAAATAGTGCTTGACAGGAATAGATTTTCATGCTATAGTCTGATAGTTGTTAGAAAATCAAGTAGAGTATCCACTCTCACCGGAGCACAAATACGTGACTCATGGTTCCTGTTTCAAGCATCGCCGATCTCTTGTATCGCGAATATGGAATGATTAAGTGGATAGTCTGCCTATCCACTTTTTTATTTGGGAGGTATAGTACCATTAGCGAGTTAATGATTAATGAACAGATCAGAGATAAGGAAGTTCGTCTGATCGGAGAGAATGGAGAACAGCTTGGCATTATGTCAGCGAGGGAAGCTATGAAGCTGGCTGAGGCAGCGGAACTTGATCTGGTCAAGATTGCTCCAACCGCGAAGCCGCCGGTATGCAAGATTATCGATTACGGCAAGTATCGGTATGAGATGGCGAGGAAAGAAAAAGAAGCCAGAAAAAAGCAGAAAGTGGTAGAACTGAAAGAGATTCGCTTGTCACCCAATATTGATTCAAACGACTTGAATACAAAAACAAATGCTGCCAGGAAATTCCTTAGCAAAGGTGACAAGGTAAAGATTACCTTGCGGTTCCGCGGCCGTGAGATGGCCCATATGAATGCGAGCAGACATATTCTGGACGATTTTGCACGGAACCTCGGCGACATAGCAGTAGTGGAGAAGGCACCAAAGGTTGAGGGCAGAAGCATCAGCATGGTGCTGGCAGAGAAGAAATCATAATTGAAGGAGGAATACATCATGCCAAAAATGAAAACCAGCAGGTCAGCTGCAAAGCGTTTCAAACTTACAGGGACAGGAAAATTAAAAAGAAATAAAGCTTACAAAAGACATATCTTGACAAAGAAGAGCCCGAAGACAAAGCGGAATCTCAGAAAAGCGGCGATGACAGACGCATCCAATGTTAAGAATATGAAGAAGATTTTACCGTATTTATAGGAACGGGTTAAGGAGGTATGTAAAATGGCAAGAGTAAAAGGCGGTTTAGGCGCAAGAAAAAAACATAACAGGATTTTAAAACTGGCAAAAGGCTACAGAGGCGCGCGCAGCAAACAGTATCGTGTGGCAAAGCAG
Organism: uncultured Roseburia sp.; assembly: GCA_947384095.1. GTDB lineage: Bacteria > Bacillota > Clostridia > Lachnospirales > Lachnospiraceae > Roseburia. The sequence goes on from CANDFU010000011.1 coordinate 11,921, forward strand.
TCTGTCATGAGGGCGCTCGCGAGTTCGTACGTGGGCAGAAAAGAGAGAAAGAGGCAGTTCCGTCGTCTGTGGATTGCGCGTATCAACGCGGCTGCGAGAATGAACGGTATTTCCTACAGCCAGATGATGCACGGCCTGAAAGTGGCCGGAGTCGATATCAATCGCAAAATGCTGGCGGAGATGGCGGTAAATGACGCAGAAGGTTTCACAACACTGGCAGAACTTGCAAAGAGCAAAGTAGCTTAATGCAGATTCAGAGCTTACTTTACGCAGGATATCCTCCGGGCTGTCCCGCGCAGAGTAAGCTCTTTCGGCATTCTGTAATAGGAGGCTCGTGTGAAAAACGGGTCTGGCAGCTTTTTTCACACGCGGATTTGGGCCGGAGCCGCAAATCTGAACCGCAGCCGGGGATCTTGCTTTCCGGATGCGATGCCTGTGCAAAACCGGCTCCGGAATGGAGGATAACGATGTATTGTAGAAATTGTGGACAGCCATATGTCACGGACGATGCAGTTATGTGTGTCAGATGCGGTGTGCAGAGAGGGACGGGCGCGAATTACTGTCCGAACTGCGGGCAGCCGACGCCGGTGGGCAGTCAGGTCTGCATGCAGTGCGGCGTGAGCCTGATAAACGGAGCGTATGGGCTTAGGAGCCCGAAATCGAAAGTTGCGGCCGGGCTGCTCGGTATTTTTCTGGGTAGTTTTGGAGTACATAATTTTTATCTCGGCTACACCGGAAAGGCAATTGCGCAGCTTGTAATCACGGTGGCTACGTGCGGTATCGGCGCCGTGGTTTCCAGCATCTGGGGATTTATCGAGGGAATCATGATCCTCTGCGGTAATATCGATAAGGATGCACAGGGCAGATACCTGAGCGACTGAGTGGGTTTTTGAGAAGACGCAAAGGGATGAAGCGGGGTTATCTTACCTATTCCAAACAGATATAGGCATTTTCGGGCCGGATATTGACAAAGAAAAGCAGGATTGCTATGATGGGTTCTGGGCATATGGTGACAGGACAGATTGCAGAATAAGGAAGGTTTTCTTTATGAGAAGACAGGTATTATCGCTCCTGGTTGAGAACAACCCGGGAGTCACAAGTCATATCTCCGGTCTGTTCAGCCGGAGGGGATACAACATTGACAGTTTTTCATCCGGTGTGACGGCGGATCCGCGGTATACACGGATTACGATTGTGGCAAGCGGCGACGAGCAGATTTTAGAGCAGATCGAAAAACAGGTCGCAAAGCTGGAGGATGTGGTACAGATCAAGAAGCTGGAGCCGGGTTCTTCCGTGACGCGGGAGCTGATGATGGTTAAAATCCGCGCGAAGGACACGCAGCGGCAGCCGATTATGAATGTCACGGAGATCTTCCACGGCAAGGTCGTGGACGTCACGCATGACTCCATGGTGATTGAACTGACCGGGCATCAGGATAAGCTGGATGCGTTTATGGATCTGCTGCAGGATTATGAGATTCTGGAACTGGCGCGCACGGGGCTGACCGGGCTTTCCAGGGGAACGTCGGATGTCGTGATTATCGACGAAAACGGGCACTTAAAGGGCATCTGAAAGGCAGAAGAGCGTGTGTGACACAGGACTTCTGTGAGCCACCGGCAGAGGTACAAAGTCCGCGCTGCGGCGGAAAAGAAGCAG
>CANDFU010000012.1 GCA_947384095.1 uncultured Roseburia sp.
GAGATGACGAGAGGTGACTGGAGTTCAGACGTGTGCTCTTCCGATCTTTCTGCCGCACCGGATTATGGTGGATATCGAGGAAATGATTATTGCGCTCGATAAAGTGACGCCGGGACTTGCCAGCGATGAGACGCTGCTCTATGGCGTGGAAGTCAAATTTTACTCAAACAAGGTGATCGTCAATGCCGATTTTGAGACAAATGTGAAAGGACTGCGCGCCATCGGAGACGGGGCTTCCGTGACAAGGGGGCTGCAGCAGGCGTCCGCGAACGGCCTTTCGGCGGCGCGGAGTATTTTAAGCAGATACGCATAAGGAAACGGAGAAAATGAAGAGACGGAGGAAACGGAAGGGAATTGTCTGTGTGCTGCTTGCCGCGCTTTTTATGCTGCTGTCGGGATGCCGGATCGGCGGCCGTGATATCGTGGTTTCCGGTATTGCGGGCAGTAAGGATGTGTTCCGGATCGGCGGGGCCGCATGCAGCTTAAAGGAGACAAAAGTCTATCTGGCAAATAACCGGAATATTTATGGGACGGCCTGCGGTGTAAATCTGTGGGAGCATGATTTCGGAGACAATTCCCTGACAAAGTACATAAAGGATGTCACGCTGGATGAACTGACAAAGATCTATTGTATGAATCTTCTGGCACAGTCGCGGGAGATGACGCTGTCGGAAGATGAGACGAAAGCCGTGACGGAGGCGGCAAAAGAATATTATGAAGGGCTTTCAGCCGACGAATTAGTGTATATGGGGGTTCTGGAGGCGGATATCAGGGAATATTATACGCACTATGCGCTTGCCCGGAAATTATACAGCTCGCTGACAAACGGAGTGAATGAGGAAGTCAGCGATGACGAGGCGCGCGTGATGGAAATCATGCAGATTTATGTCAGCGATGCGGCAAAAGCGGCTGAGGTGCGTGCAAAGCTGAAAAACGGGGATGATTTTGCCGCGGTTGCAAACAATTACAATGAGCTTTCCGCCATCCAGATTACGGTTTCAAGAGACGGGCTGGACGAGGAGGTTGAGAAAATCGCTTTTTCGCTTGACAACGATGAGATTTCCGGAATGATTACGGTAGAGAATGGATACTATTTTATCAAATGTCTGAATAAATATGATGTGGAGCTGACAGAGGCAAATAAATCGAACATTGTGGAGAAAAGGGAAAAGGAAGCCTTTGACGATGTATACAATGCGTTTGTGTCTTCTCTGAGCTCCGATATCAACAATGAAGTCTGGAGCGGGATAACGCTGGATATGGAAGGCGGGATTGAAACCGACAGTTTTTTTGAAGTATTTGAAAAACACTGCGGCGATATCTGATGCAGGACCGGCACGTCCGACAGGCTTCACGGAAAGGAGAGAAGGAAAGATGGCGGAAGTGCTCAAAGCAATAATCTTCGGCATTGTGGAGGGAATTACGGAATGGCTGCCGATCAGCAGCACCGGGCATATGATTCTGCTGAATGAATTTCTGACACTTTCGGTGAGCCGGGAGTTCTGGGATATGTTTCTGGTGGTCATTCAGCTGGGCGCGATTCTGGCGGTTATTGTGCTGTTCTGGGATAAAATATGGCCGTTCGCACTTGGAGGAAATCACCGTCTGCAACGGGAATCCTGCATTACGGCCGGGCCTGTAAGAATCCGGACGCAGGTTGTCATAAACTGGTTTAAAATTGTAGCAGCCTGTCTTCCCGCCGTTGTCTTTGTGGCGCTGGGTCTTGACGACGTCTGCGACGCACTTTTTTATGCGCCTGTTCCCGTTGCGGTTGCGCTGATTGTTTTCGGCGTGGCGTTTCTGGCTGTGGAGCGTTGGAATCAGGGCAGGACGGCCGCGATTGCGGAAATGTCTGCGATTCCGTTCCGGATGGCAGTGTTTATCGGTTTTTTCCAGCTTCTTGCGGCGGCATTTCCAGGTACCTCACGGTCCGGCGCGACGATTATCGGCGCGCTTCTGATCGGCATTTCGAGAAAAGCAGCCAGCGAATTTACCTTTATTCTGGCGATTCCTGTCATGCTGGGGGCCAGTCTGCTTGAAGTGCTGGATTTTGGTTTTTCCCTGACAGGGGGAGAGTGGATGATCCTGGCAGCCGGGATGGCCAGCGCGTTTCTGGTGTCGGTAGCGGTCATTCGTTTTCTGCTCGGTTATATACGCAGACATGATTTTAAAGTATTCGGCTGGTATCGGATTGTACTGGGAGTCGTCGTACTGCTTTATTTCGGATTGCGTTCTGTGTAGGAGAGGCGCTAATATTTTACGAGAAGGATAAAAGAATGAAACAGCATCATTTTGAATTTTACACAAAAAAGCGGATTGTCGTAAAGATCGGTTCGTCCTCTCTGAATTATGAGGAAACCGGCGGCCTGAATTTTACGAAACTGGAGCATCTGGTGCGGGAGCTGTGTAATCTGAGAAACCGCGGCATGGATGTATGCCTTGTGAGCTCCGGAGCGATTGCCGTGGGCAGACAGTCCCTGGGGCTGAAAGAACGTCCCGGGGACATTTCCATAAAGCAGGCGTGCGCGGCGGTGGGACAGGCCCGGCTGATGATGATCTACCAGAAATTATTTGCCGAGTATAATCAGGTGGCGGGACAGATTCTGATGACGAAAAATACGATGGTAAATCCGGTTTCACGCGAAAACGCAAAGAATACGTTTGAAGAATTGTTCCATCTGGGCGCGATTCCGATTGTAAACGAAAATGACACGGTATCCACCTATGAGATGCAGTTTGGGGACAACGACACGCTTTCTGCGATTGTGGCGTCCCTGGTGGGAGCGGATCTTTTGATTCTGCTGACGGACATCGACGGACTGTTTACGGACGACCCGCGCGAAAATCCCGCCGCAGAGCTGATCGAAGTGGTGGAGCAGATGGATTCCGGCATTTACGAAATGGCAAAAGCTTCGACCGGGAGCGATGTGGGCACCGGCGGTATGGCGGCAAAACTGACGGCGGCAAAGATCGCGACGCTTTCGGGGGCGGATATGATTATCGCAAACGGGAGGGACGTCAGTATCCTGCACCATATTTTCGACGATTCTTTTACCGGTACGATTTTTAAAGCGAATCAGAAGGATACATTCCGCATTGCGGATTTTATTCTGGAGACGATCGGATAAATTGTGGAGGGGCCATGAAACAGGAACAGATTGACAGAATCAATGCGTTGTATCACAAATCGAAGGCGGAGGGCCTTACGGAGGCGGAAAAGGAAGAACAGGCGGCACTGCGGAAGCAGTTTATCGCGGATGTCCGGAGCAGCTTAAGGGCGCAGCTGGATCAGATCGACATGGTAGATGCCGACGGCAGGGTGGAAAACCTGGGAGAGAAATATAAAAGATCATGAATTTTTTCACAGAGCGGGAGAAGCTACGCCGGCTTCACAAAAAACGGCGGGATGAAATGTCTGCAGAAGAAGTGTCTGACTACAGCAGGAAAATCTGTGAGAGCGTGCATGACTCAGACTGGTATGCCGGCTGCGCCGTGCTGTATGCCTATTATCCTCTGGGACGGGAGGCGGACTGCAGACCGCTGATTGAGCGGGCGCTTGCGGAGGGAAAGCGTGTGGCGCTTCCCCGGACGGCGGACAAAGGACAGAAATGCCGGATGGATTTTTTCCAGATAACGTCGCTAAAGCAGGTCGTGGAGGGAAATTTTCATGTGATGGAACCGGAAACAGGCTGCCCGCCGGTGCAGGGCAGCGACGGGCTCATCCTTGTTCCAGGCCTGGTCTTTGATGTCGAGGGACGGCGGTATGGTTATGGAAAGGGATATTACGACCGCTATTTTGCCCGTTTTCCGGGCCTGCTGCGTGCTGCGCTCGCCTTTGAGCACCAGGTGGAGGCAAATATCAAGGCCATTGACACGGATATTGCGATGCAGCGTATTTACACGGAAAAAACGGTATACCCGACGGGGGAAGAGAGGAATATGGGATGATGGAGCTGACAGAAATCTGCAGAATGGCAAAAGAGACAAGCCGGATGATCGGAACGCTTGACACCGGAATGAAAAATAAGGCGCTTTTTGCGGCGGCGGATGCACTCGTACAAAAGATGGATGAGCTGCTGCGTGAAAATGAAAAGGATATGGAGCGCGGAAGGGCCCGCGGGATGGCCGGGGGACTCTTAGACCGCCTTCTGCTGACTCCCGCACGGATCGGACAGATGGCCGACGGCCTGCGCGCGGTGGCAGGGCTTGACGATCCGATTGGCGAGGTGATTTCGATGAAGAAGCGCCCGAACGGGCTTATGATCGGTTTAAAGCGTGTTCCGCTCGGCGTTGTCGGTATTATTTACGAGGCGCGTCCCAACGTTACGGCCGACGCGTTCGGACTTTGCTTTAAAACGGGGAACGCGGTTATTTTAAAGGGCGGGAGTGACGCCGTCTCATCCAACGCCGCCATTGTCGCAGTCATCAGGGACGCGATTGCGGCGCAGGGGATCCCGGGAGAGGCGGTTTCGCTGATTGAGGATACTTCGCGTGAGACGGCCGCGGCATTTATGAAAATGAACCGGTATGTGGATGTCCTGATTCCACGGGGCGGGGCGGGGCTGATCCATGCCGTGGTAAATCAGGCGACGATTCCCGTGATCGAAACAGGAACGGGAAATTGTCATGTCTATGTGGATGAGACGGCTGATTTTAAGATGGCGGCGGAGATTATCCTCAATGCCAAGACACAGCGCATCAGCGTCTGCAATGCCTGTGAATCGCTTGTCATCCATAAGGCGGTTGTCGACACGTTTGTTCCCGCCCTGGCGGAACGGCTTTTTGAAAAAAATGTGGAGCTGCGCGCGGACGAACCCGTTTATCTGGCGGCCGGAAATGTGTCCGGAAAACATCCGGGCCTGCTGAAACGGGCCGTGGAAGCGGATTGGGGGACAGAGTATCTGGATTATATTCTTTCCGCAAAAACCGTTTCGTCCCTTGAAGAGGCGATTCGCCACATCAACCGCTATAATACCGGACATTCCGAGACGATTGTCACAGAAAATTATACGCACGCACAGCGTTTCCTGGATGAGATTGACGCAGCCTGCGTCTATGTCAATGCGTCAACCCGGTTTTCAGACGGAGCGGAGTTTGGCCTCGGTGCAGAGATCGGCATCAGCACGCAGAAGCTTCATGCGAGAGGGCCGATGGGGCTTGGCGCATTAACGAGTACCAAATATATTATCTATGGAAACGGACAGGTGCGCCCATGAGAAAAAGAGTGCGGAAGTGGCGGGAGTTTTTCTGTGTTCTTCTGTGTTTCTGCCTGGTCGTTTCTCAGGCGGCATGCGGCAGTATTCCCGCGGAAGAAGACGAAATGGCGGAGATCTATGACAATGCGGAAAAGCTTGCAAACAATTTCAGCAGTTACCGCATGGAAAACGCAGAACAGACGATTGACGGCATGCGTATGAGCGGAACGTTCGAAAAGTTAAACGGTATGGTTATGTTCTGGACGTATGAGCCGGCGGAAGATACCGTGGCGGATATCCGTTATCTGTTAAAAGTGTCTGCAGGAAAGGTGAAGCTGGTTCTTGTAGACGGGAATAACCGGATTGAGACGGTCGCAGAGATGACAAGGCAGGAGAAAATGGAAGGAAGCGAGGCGGTCACGCTCTCGATCAGGGCGGGATACAACCGGCTCAAACTGGTCGGGACGCAGGACGCCGTCGTAGAATTTGACATTGAGATGAATGCGGGCGGCCTGATTGGAATCTGAGAATTTAAGCCGGTAAAGAACGTCAGAAAGGGGCCCGTTTGATGGATATGACATCTGAAGTTAAGCCAAAAGAATATATCTGTGCTGGCCTGCTGGCCCATGTGGATGCGGGGAAGACCACCTTATCGGAAGCCCTTCTCTATCAGAGCGGGATGATCCGCCGGGCGGGCCGCGTGGATAAAAAGGATACCTTTCTGGATACAGACAGGCTGGAGCGTGCCAGGGGAATCACTATTTTTTCCAAACAGGCCGTTTTAAATGTGTCGGATACGCGGATCGTCACGCTTCTGGATACGCCGGGACATGTGGACTTTTCGTCGGAGATGGAGCGCACGCTGCAGGTGCTGGACTATGCGGTTCTTGTGATCAGCGGCGCGGACGGCGTGCAGGGACATACGAGAACACTCTGGCGGCTGCTTGCGCGTTACCGGATTCCGGTTTTTTTGTTTGTCAACAAGATGGATCAGAGCGGGGCGGACAAAGAAATAAGGATGCGGGAGCTTAAAAGCATACTGGACGAAAATTGTGTGGATTTTTCTGATACCGCTTCCGAAGAATTTTATGAAAATGTGGCGGTCTGTGATGAAGATGCGCTGGAGCAGTATCTGGAAGAGGGGAGTATCCGGAAGGAGGCGCTGTGCCGGCTGATCTGGGAGAGAAAACTGTTTCCCTGTTATTTCGGGTCTGCGCTGAACATGGAAGGAGTGGAAGCATTTCTGCATGGATTCAACACTTACACGTGCTCCGGCAGACGCCTTGACGAATTTGGGGCGAAGGTTTTTAAGATCGCAAGGGATGCGCAGGGCGTCCGGCTGACTTATGTGAAAATTACAGGCGGCAGTGTCAGGGTAAGACAGGCGCTATGCGGCCGGGATATGAGGCGGAATGCGGGCGCCGGGGATGCCTGGGAAGAAAAAGTAACACAGATCCGTATCTACTCCGGAGAGAAGTATGAGGCGGTTGAGGAGGCGCCCGCGGGCTGTGTGTGCGCCCTCGCCGGACTTTCCAGGACCTGGCCGGGCGAGGGGCTGGGGACGGAAGAGAGGTCTGCTCCGCCGCTTCTGGAGCCGGTGCTGACATACCAGGTGATTCTGCCGGAAAACATTGACACTGCGAGTGCTCTTCCGAAATTCCGGCAGCTTGAGGAAGAAGACCCGCAGCTTCGCGTCGTCTGGAATGAGCCGACAAAGGAAATCCAGGTGCAGCTGATGGGTGAAGTGCAGCTCGGGATCTTAAAGAGCCTGATACTTGAGCGTTTTGGGATGGAAGTGGAGTTTGGCAGCGGTGCGATAGTATATAAAGAGACAATCAGATCAACGGTAGAAGGTGTCGGACATTTTGAGCCGTTGCGCCATTATGCTGAGGTACATCTGCTTTTAGAGCCGCTGGAAGCCGGGAGCGGCCTGGTTTTTGCGTCTGTGTGCAGCGAAGATATTCTGGACAAAAACTGGCAGCGGCTGATTTTGTCCAGCCTTTCGGAGCGGGAATATCCGGGCGTGCTGGCAGGAGCGTCTGTTACGGATATGAAAATTACGCTGGTGAGCGGGCGGGCGCATTTAAAACACACGCAGGGCGGTGATTTCAGACAGGCCGCCTGCCGGGCGCTGCGACAGGGGCTGATGCAGGCGGAATCCGTGCTGCTTGAGCCGTACTATAAGTTCTGGCTGAATGTTCCGCAGAGTATGGCGGGGCGGGCACTTGCAGACATTGAGCGGATGCATGGGTCGGTCGATATCGACAGCGTGTCGGGAGACGGCCGGACAGACGGAATATTTTCAGACGGCAAAGCGGGCGGCCTGTCTGCGCAGGAAAGTGGGATGCGGATCTTTTCGGGAACGGCGCCGGTGGCGGCGATGTGTAATTACCAGAAGGAAGTCGTCTCCTATACGAGAGGGGAGGGCAGCCTGTTCTGCGCGCCGGAAGGCTATCGGCCCTGTCACAACGCAGAGGAAGTGATTGCAAAAACCGGTTATGATCCCGGGCGGGATACGGAAAATCCGGCCGGTTCTGTTTTCTGCGCACACGGAGCCGGATTTCCCGTGAGCTGGGATAAGGTGTGGCAATACATGCATCTGGAGAGCTGGCTGGCGTCGTCGGAGTATTTGGGGGAAGAAAACGGATTTTTGCCCGAAATCCGGCGGAATGCCGGAAATGGCGGCAGAAGCGGGGAAGAGACGTGGATCGGAACGGAGGAGATCGATCGGATCCTGGACCGGACTTACAATGCAAATAAGAGAGAAAAAGGACCGGCGGATCGAAAGGGCTGGAGGCGCCACGGCAAAGCGGAAAACACTGTCCCGGCCGTGACGCGGACATACCGGCCCGGACCGGCGGAGGAAGAATACCTGCTTGTGGACGGGTACAATATTATTTTCGCCTGGGATGAATTAAAAAGCCTGGCGGCGGAAAATATCGATGGCGCGAGAGGAAAGCTTCTCGATATTTTGTGCAATTATCAGGGAATCCGCGGCTGCCATCTGATCGTGGTGTTTGATGCGTACCGTGTGCAGGGACATCGGACGGAGGTTTTCGATTATCAGAATATCCATGTGGTGTACACAAAGGAAGCGGAGACGGCGGATGCATATATTGAAAAGTTTGCCCACGAGAATGCACACAGGTACCGGGTGACGGTCGCCACATCGGATGGACTGGAACAGGTTATTATCCGGGGAGCGGGCTGCAGTCTGTTGTCCGCAAAAGATCTCAGGGAGGAAGTTGTCCGCAAAAACAGATATGCGCAGGAGCAATTCGGGCGTGAGAGGGAGACGGGGCGCAGTTATCTGCTGGATGGTATTTCGGAGGAGATTTTGAAGGAGTGTGGATTAAAAGAGGATGATCGGATATAATGGAGAAAACAGACAACGGGAGGTATCCGGAAGATGAACAGAAAGGAAGAAGTGAAAATGACACATTCGGGGATTCTGGCGGCAGACGGCAGACGGTATGTTTCCGTCCGTTTCGAACGTGGAAGAGACGCTGCGGAGGGGCGGCTTCCAGACTGTAAAATCACGGAAAATCATGGGTTTTCTCCGGTGGAAGTGGAGGGGCTGGAAAACTTTATGGTACAAAAATGCGATGAAATTTTTTGTAAGGCCAGGGAAATCAATCCGATCAGAAACTGGTGAGGAGGCGGTTATGAAATTCCTTTTTTTCCTCATACTGGCTGCAATGCTTTGCATTCAGGGCTGCCAGGGCAGGCATGCGGAGCGTCAGACGCCGGAAATGCGGACAGAAAGTCCGGGACGGCAGAGTGTGGATGCAGGACAAGAAGATGCTGACCGGACTCTGGCGGGCGGAGCCGTCACAGAAGAGGCGGCGACAGAACCATACCCGGGCGCGGCGGGTGAGAAAAAAGCCGCGCCGTCCGTGACAGGTGCGCTCCACGTGGACGGGACAAAACTGTGCGGCAGTGACGGAACGCCTGTGCAGCTGAAAGGAATCAGCACGCACGGGCTGGCATGGTTTCCGGAGTATGTAAATGAGGCCTGTTTTGCACAGCTGAACGAAGAATGGAATATCAATGTAATCCGGCTCGCGATGTATACGGCGGAATCGGGCGGTTACTGTACGGACGGCGATAAGGAGCGGTTAAAACAGCTTGTCCGCGACGGCGTGGACTATGCGGGCGCGCAGGATATGTACGCCATCATCGACTGGCATATTTTGTCGGATGCGGATCCGATGCAGTATCTGGACGAGGCGAAGGATTTTTTTGACGGAATGTCTGCGGAATACGCGAAGGCGGAGCATGTGCTGTATGAAATCTGCAATGAGCCGAACAGCGGCACAACCTGGGCTGAGATCAGGACGTATGCGGAGAGTATCGTGAATGTCATCCGGAAAAACGACCCGGATGCGGTGGTTATCATCGGCACGCCGAACTGGTCGCAGTACGTGGACGAGGCTGCGCGCGACCCGCTTACGGGATATGACAATCTGATGTATGCGCTTCATTTCTATGCCGCCTCTCATAAGGAAGAGCTGCGGGAAAGACTGATTCGGGCAGTGGACGCCGGGCTTCCGGTTTTTGTATCGGAATATGGCATCTGCGACGCCAGCGGAAATGGAACGATCGACGAAGCGGAGGCAGATGCCTGGATCGGGCTGCTGGATTCCCTTGGAATCAGCCACGTCGCCTGGAATCTGTCAGACAAGGCTGAAACCTCGGCCATTTTAAGGGATTCCTGTGAAAAAACAAGCGGCTTTGCAGAGAGCGATCTGAGCGATGCCGGAAAATGGCTGTATCGGATGCTGACGGCGGAAAAGCGGTGAGCAGATCTCACCGTTTTCCGGTATTTGCAATGTGCCGCTTAATCGCCGCAAAGCTTTCCGCGCTCACGTCGTGCTCGATCTTGCATGCGTCCTCAGCGGCGACCTTCGGGTCCACGCCGAGCATAACCAGCCAGTTTGAGAGGGTCGTATGGCGTTCATATATTTTTTCCGCAATCTCAAGTCCTGTTTCCGTCAAATGGATGTGACTGTCTGTGTCCACGGTAATATAGCCGTTTTCCCGCAGATTTTTCATCGCTACGCTGACGCTCGGTTTTTTAAAGTTCATCTCGTTGGCGATGTCGACGGAGCGGACATTTCCAAGCCGGTGAGACAGAATCAGAATTGTCTCCAGGTAATTTTCTGCCGATTCATTCATTACCATCTGATACACCCCCTTTTTTATATCAGACCGCGGCGGTCTGTCTGTTTACCGTCTCGGAGAGCCGGTCTCTGTCAGGATGGAATCCTATCCTGTTTATTTTAACACATTTCCCGGCCTGTTCCCATACTCTTTCTGAAAATGGGGCGTCGGTTTTATAAAGGTTCCCTAAATCGGTTATACTGTAAAATAAACAAAAAACGCAACATTCTGTTATGAAATGTTGCGTTTTTTGTTTACACTGTATATATCGTCCATGTGCAGAAATACTTTAGTCTTTTTTCTGAATTTTTCTTTTCTTTTTCTTAAAGCAGAACTTCCATAAATGCCGCGTCGCGCTCATCCTGATCGATCCCCAGATAACGTTTGGTGTAGGAATACGAAGAGTGGTTGTAAATATCCATCAGAAGCGCAGGCTGTATGCCTTTTTTCCATGCATGATAACCGAATGTTTTGCGGAGTGAATGGCAACTGATATGCGGCAGCCGTATCGTCTCATCTGCGGCTTTCCGGATCAGCCGGTATGCCGTTGTGCGGCTGATCGGTATCGAGTGATCTGTGCTTTTGGTAAACACAAACTCGCCGGCCTGCGGCGTTCTTATTCCGGCAAAAGATTTCAGCGCGCTCACGACATGGGAATTGAGTGCAATCACAGATGCTTTTCCTGTCTTTTGTTCTGTGATCCGCAAGTGTTTTACAATCTGGCGCGAATCAAAGTCATAGAGATCATCCCATCTCAAGGATAACACGTCACTGATGCGCAGCGCCGTATTCAGGGTAAGGACGATCAATGCATGGTTTCTGGCGGAAGGACGCGTTGTCAGATAATAGTCTGTAAACTGTCTCAGTTTTTCTTCATTTCGTATTGGTTGTGCTGTTCCCACTGTTGTTTTCCCCCTTTTCTGAAATGCAACATTTCATAACAAACTGTTACATTTTCAGCCAGTCGGACATGGCTGCAGAAACAAGGAGGTTTTTCGGATGTTAAAGCTGACACTGAAACCGGGAGAGTATATCAACATTGGCACGGATATCCGCATTGTTTTTTCGGGCGGTTCGGCCAACAATATTCATCTTTTGCTGGATGCGCCCAGGGAAATTCCGATCGCGCGAAACCGCGCGCAAAACGACGGGGGAAAAACATCCTACTATACGGATCGCAGGATTTCGGAGGAAGCACAGCGCGAGATTGCAGGCATCATAAGGCGGGAGCGCCACAGACAGGATGCAGCGCGGTAATAGGCAGGCCGTAACGGCGCTGTTTATTATAGACAACAGCCCGGGAACGGATTCCGGGGCAGAACAAATTTTAAACACATGGAGGTAATATTATGGTAGTACAGCACAATTTGACAGCGATGAATGCGAACAGGATGTTAGGGATCACGACCGGACAGCAGTCCAAGTCTGCGGAGCGGTTATCTTCCGGTTATAAGATCAACCGCGCGGCTGACGATGCGGCAGGACTTACGATCTCTGAAAAGATGCGGAAGCAGATCCGCGGCCTCGATCAGGCATCGGCGAATGCACAGGACGGTATTTCCTGCGTGCAGACAGCGGAAGGCGCGCTGACGGAAGTACATTCCATGCTGCAGCGTATGAATGAGCTGGCAGTGCAGGCGGCAAACGGCACAATGTCGACGGATGACCGGCAGGCAGTCCAGGACGAGATCGATCAGCTTGTGACAGAGATCGACCGTGTCTCCGAGACGACAAAATTTAATGAGATCTATCTGCTGAAGGGCGAAGACGGGACGCAGAAGACGAGTACGAAGGCAAGCTACGCGATACAGGATGCCTATAAGGCGGACCAGGAAGGAAAACTGGGCGTCATAGCCGGACAGGATGCGTACGCAGCGGGAAGTACGACAGCTGTTACGGGAGGGGCGGCGGCTACCGCAGCTTCCATGGCGCTGGATACGGCGGCGCTCGGGGCAAACAAACTGTTTGTCAGTCCTACAGGCGGCGGTACGGCAGCTACAGACCACGTCGAAGTGACAGACGCTGACCTTAAAAATTATTTTGACGTGGATGACGCGGGAAATGTGACGGCAAAAGCCGGGCTGACTTTCGTGACGGCGGCAAACATCACACTGGCGAATGCCGGCGGCGGAACTACTTCTACCGGCGTCGACAGCGTTACCGGTACGGCGGCAACGGACGCGGCACAGAGCGAGATCGACAAATATGTGGAAATCGGCGCGGACGGCAAATTAAAATATAAAGAAGGCATGCTTCTTTATAAACAGCCGGCAGACGCGACAGATGAATATGGAGATCAGCTGAATGCAGAAGTCATCGCGGAGGCAGATCTGGATCAGTACTTTGAGGTTGCCGGAAATCCGCTTGTGGATCTCGCCAGCGGTGAAAAAATTTCGGAAGCTGACCTGGAAAAATATTTTGAAAACGGCGCTTATAAGGGCGGGATTGCCAGGAAGGATGCCGGCGGCAATGTAACTGAGATCGGCGCCGAGCAGATCGAGACGTATGTCAAGGTGAATAAAAAGACGTCGACAAGTGCGGAGGCACTGGAATTTAAGCTTCATGTCGGTTCCGAGTCAGATCCGAAAAACAAGATCGACGTGAAAATTGAGGCGATGTCCGCAGGCGGAATCGGTGTCGATGTCTTAAAAGCGGACGGTCTGATGACACAGGATGACGCGACGGCCGCGATTGATACGATCGCGAATGCAATCAAAAAAGTGTCAGAGCAGCGTTCTGCGCTCGGCGCCGTACAGAACCGTCTGGAGCATACCATAGCGAACCTGGATAACGTCGTCGAGAATACGACCGCGGCGGAGTCCCGCATCCGTGACACCGATATGGCGGAAGAGATGGTGGAATACAGCAAGAATAATATTCTTGCGCAGGCCGGCCAGTCCATGCTGGCACAGGCAAATCAGTCTACACAGGGCGTTCTTTCGTTATTACAGTAAATCCTCATGCCGGTTATTCCGGTGCCACTATGGAATGAAGAATGAAAGTGGTTTTCCTGTGAGCCTCCGGCGTGCAGAATTGCACGCCGGAGGTTTTTTCCTGTTTACTGTGAATGGGTTTTCGCTATTTTTTACCCCTGCCTGGGTATATCTGCCT
>CANDFU010000013.1 GCA_947384095.1 uncultured Roseburia sp.
GTATCCATATCGCACAGGGAATAAAACGCGATTGTCTCCCCGCCCGGAAAACGTCTCTTCAGATACGGGTTTTCATCTGTTAGGACCACCGTCTCATTTGCCATCCCCGCCGCAATCCGGTCATGCATTCCGCGGTTAAAAATCGGAGAGACATTCAGCAGAATCTCCTCCCGCGCAATCCGTTCAAAAGATAACCCGAATGAGACGCCCTTCTCCCGCTTAAGGCACCTCTCGTCCGGAGCATGGTATTTCTCCCACCCCTCCCCCATCACAGTCACAGGGATCCGCGCGGAAAGCAGCGCGTCAACCGCCGCTTTCCGGAAATAATCCCTGATATAAGCGTCCACCGGATACATCGCGTTCATCGAAAGCGCAAACTGCCCGTCGGAGAGCGCTATCTGCCGCCCGGCAAGATACCGCTCATACGCCTCTTCCATCGGCAGCAGCGGATCGGCAAGACGCATGTCAATCAGCTCCCGCATCGCCCGCTTTACGGGACCGGGCGCCTCCTGTACCAGCCCATACACCGCATCGGGAGCATCATACGTGCCCGGGAAAAAAACGCGGCAGTCTTTTGCAGCCTTACCTTTCCCTTCCGCGGACAATGCCCGCGTGCCGCCAAGCGGAAGCATCCGTACGCTTTTTATCTGCGGGTGATACCGCCTCACATAAGCCGCGTGCGCCTCGTCGGGCACGACCACACGCATATTTTCCGTCTCCGTCGTCAGCCCGTTATAGTGAAACAGCGGATGATCCAGAATATAATCAAAAAACGGACCGTTTAACCTGTCCAGATATGGCCTGCCGTCCTCCGTCACCATCCGCGGCAGCCTGGAATTAAAATCGACAATCAGGCGGTATTCCGGTCCGATCAGCGGCTCCAGCTGCTCCTCCAGGGAACGTTCCTCCGACAGTTCACAGACCCTGGCCACGGCCCCGAGCTCCTCGAACGCGGCCCCGAGCTGATTTGCAAAAAAATTGCCGGACAGGTAACAGATCTCCCGCGAACAGAAAATCAGAACGTTTGTCACGCCGCACCGCCTTTCCGCTCGTCCTTCGTCAGATCAAGCATCAGTATCCCGAACAGATAAAACACCGCGCATAAGATCATAAACAACGCGTTTTTCACAATCACGCCCGCCACAACCTGTCCGATCATCAAAAGCCCGTGGAGCCAGACCGGCACATTCCGCATACACAAAACAAGCGCCGCTTCGATCAGCATAATCACGCAGACCACGGATACCGTAACCTTCAGCGCCAGAATCGACGTCAGCATCACTGCAAAAGCCGCCGCAATCACCAGAAAAAGCAGCAGTATATTTCTCTTCCCTTTCTCCATTCCTCTCATCGGGATTTCCTCTCTTTCAGACTGCAAAGCAATGTTGCATAGTATTATAGCAACTTCCACGAAAAAGGGCAAGACTCTGGAATTTTTTCTCGCTGTCCGATATAATATACAAAGGGAAACGCCATGCGCCCACCCGGCGCGAACCGGCATGGCCTTCTGATCCCGCGGGCACCGAAACGCAGCCATTTTTCAACAAAACAGAAAAGGATACGGACATATGAACAATACAAAATGGGTTTCCATGTGGGGAAATGCGGTTTCCATCGCTGAACACCGCCCAGAAAGCTACGCAAAAAATATCACACTGCGCTATCCTGTTTACGCGCCGTTTTCCGGCGATGCAGTCAGATTCACTTTCGACAACTACTGCGGGAGCGAGGCCGTCACAATCTCCGGCGCAACCGCAGCCGTCTCTCCCGCCGACGCAGCCACAAAAATGAGCCCGGACTGTCCCATCGTCCCCGAAACGCTTGCCGATATCACGTTTGAAGGCGCATCCTCCGTCACAATCGCAGCGGGAGAACGCGTCGTAAGCGATGCCGTTCCCTTAAACGTTTCCGCGGCGTCGACCCTGTGCGTCAGCATGTATTTTTCTGATTTCACGCTGATGCAGTCCGCAGTGATGATCACCGGCCCGCTCTCCAGAGCTTTCTTCTCACTGGGAAACCAGCTCTCCGCCGCGGCGCTTCCGGCTGACGAGACAAAAACCACAAGCTGGTTCTATTTTCTGAGCAACATCGATATCCTGACTTCAGACAAAAACCGGTCCATCGTCTGTTACGGAGACTCCATCACGGCACAGGCATGGCCGGACGAGCTCTCCTTACGGCTGCGGGACGAGGGATATTCCCGCACATCCGTCATAAGGCGCGCCGCCAGCGGCACCCGTATTCTGCGGCAGTACCACTGCATCACCTACGATTCCTATGGCCTGAAAGGGAAAAACCGCTTCGCACACGAGATTCCGACCGCCGGAGCAGACCTCGTCATAATCCAGCAGGGAATCAACGATATTATTCACCCGGTCGGCACCAACGTAAACCAGTTCAGGCCGATGAGCGATCTGCCGACTGCGGCGGAGCTGACTGACGGGTTATCCTGGTATATCGGCGAGGCGCACCGGATGGGCTTAAAAGTCTGGCTCGGAACCCTTCTGCCGATCTGCGGCTGGCGGACCTATGCCCCCTTCCGGGAAAAACTGCGCTGCGAAGTCAACGAGTGGATGCGGTCCGCAAAAGAAGCGGACGGATGTATCGACTTTGACCTGGCCGTGCGGGATGAAGAAAATCCGTCCGCATTCAGGGACGGCTTCGACAGCGGAGATCATCTGCATCCCAGCAAAGCGGCATATCGCCAGATGGCATACGCCGTGCCGGAAGAGCTCTTAAAGTAAACCCTCATGCCGGCCATTCCGGCGCCACCATGTAGAATAAAGAATCCGGCCCTGCCGGATTCTCCGCCTGCGGCGGGTCGCTTTTGCGACGCTCTTCTTCTCCGACGCAGTGCGATCCCCCCGGAGGGCTTTTTCTTTCATAGGAAAGAAAAAGGGGGCCCTGTGAGCCTCCGGCGGATGCATACGGCCCGCCTTGCCGGCCCGCACCGCACGGAGGCCGCAGCAAAAGCACGGGCCCCTGATGGCAGATGTTTGGGAACTTTTATAGAAAAGGAGGAAATCCATGCACACACCCTGTCTTTCTGGTTTATCACGGGCACTCCACCCCGAAAGAGACAAGCGCTCCGCCGCGGAACGAATTTCCAGCAATCTCGCGTCCTGCAATTTTGGCAAAAAAAGGACACAGCCTGACAATGCCGCCACAAAAAGCGCGCTCGACAGTTTTTCCATCTCAAAAAGCATCTCGGAGCTGTTAAGCCCTGCGTGCGGCATGACGGAGGAAGAGAAAAAAGAATACCTGGCGCACATCCTCGCAAAATTAAAAAACGGCGAAAAGCTGAGCGGGGAGGAAATGCGGTTTCTACAGGCGGAAGACCCTGTGCTCTACCAGCAGGCCGCCCGCGTACGGATGATGCGCGATTCCCTTGAAAACCGCCTCGCAGGCTGCGCCTCGAAAGAAGAGGCGCTCGAAGTCTGCACAGACGCCCTCTCTTCCGTCTCAGAGGAAGACCCGATGAAAGAATATCTCGTTGCCGCCTATCAGAAAGTAATCGATGAGTATCGGCAGTCCGACGAATATCAGGCGCTTCCACAGGAAAAAGAGGATGAAAAGGAGCCTTAAAATGTGCGCTGCCGGACACATATAAAAAGGATGCGGCCTGTTCTTTGCCGCACCCCTTTTTGTCATATGATGATACAGACCATCCCGCCGTTGCTGTCGTTTACGATTTTCTGCATCGTATCCTGCAGTTTCATCTGGCATTCGTCATCCATCATGGATATTTTACTGCGGATACCGTCCTCCATCAGCTCACCGACCGATTTCCCGAAAATATTCGTCTCCCAGGCTCCCTCGTCGCTCTGCTGACCCTCTTTGATATAGGAAATCAGATCATTTGCCTGCTCTTCGCTCCCCACGATCGGCGCAATCTCTGTTTCGATATTCGCTTTGATCATGTGTATCGAAGGAGAGACGGCCTTCATTTTTACCCCGAACTTGTTTCCGTGTCTGATTAACACCGGCTCTTCCATCCTGATATCGGAAAGCCCCGGCCCGACGACGCTGTAACCCTTGGCCTGCACCGCCTCGAACGCATCCGCCACCTTTTCATACGATTCCTTGCGCCCGGCCAGATCCTTGATCATCGCGATCAGCTCATATTCTCCCTGAATCGGCACACCCGCAAGCTCGCTCATATTCTCGTAATAATATTGTTCGGCGATATCCATGCGGATTTTGACACACCCCGATGCGAGATCCAGTTCATCCACTTTAATCCTCGAAATATACTGCTCCGGCGTAAACTGCTGCACATAGACATCCTTTGTCTTTTTCATCCCGTCCAGAATGTCTGACGCCGTCTTTATGACTTCCGCCTTCATCGGATGCTCCGTGTCCAGCATCTCCGCCCATTTCGGAATATAAAATTCCACCCGCACTACCGGAAATTCATACAGGATGCTCTCCAGTATTTTATAGACGTCGTCTTTTCTGAGCTGTTCGCAATTGACCGGGATGACCGCTGTCTGGTATTTTTCCTTCAGCTCTTCCGTCAGCCGCGCCGCCTCCTCCCCATAGGGCTTCTGCGAATTGAGAACGATGACAAACGGCTTTCCGATGCCGTTTAACTCCTGAATCGTCTTTTCCTCCGCGTCGATGTAACTGCCGCGCTCCAGTTCCCCGATGGAGCCGTCCGTCGTGACCACTATCCCGATTGTCGCGTGGTCCCTGATCACCTTTTCAGTGCCGATCGAGGCCGCGTCCACAAACGGGATCTCATAGTCGAACCACGGCGTCTTCACCATCCGCTTCTCGCTGCCTTCCATATGTCCCGAAGCACCTTCGACCATAAATCCCACACAGTCGATCAGCCGCACCTTTATTTTTGTTCCATCCTCCAGTTTAATCTCCGCCGCATCCTTGGGAATAAATTTCGGCTCCGTCGTCATAATCGTCTTTCCCTGCGCGGACTGCGGCAGCTCATCAATGGTCCGTTCTTTGCTATGTATGTCTTCCATATACGGAAGAACCATTAAATCCATAAAACGCTTGATAAAAGTGGATTTTCCTGTCCGGACCGGACCAACAATTCCCAGATAGATCTCACCGCCCGTGCGGTTCTGGATATCTTTGTATAAATCAAATTCCTTTTTTGTGCTGATGTCCATAAAATCCCCGTTTCTGCGCTGCTTTTTGCGCATAAGCGACATTGTGGCAGGCAGCGCACAGACACAAATCGCCGTGTGGAAAAAAGATTTTCTCACACTGATGCCCCTTCCATACTTAGTAAAATGTATGAAAGGGGCATTCCGTTTATGTCAGGATTCTTTTCTGTTTCCCTTCTTTCTTCCGGACAGAACAAATCATCGTCTGCACAACACCCTGAGCTTCCCGGGCAGACAGCAAAACCGCACCCTGGAAACCTCCCCGCAGTACTCGCCGTCCGCATGAAGCGTCATTTTCCGTTTCAGCCCGATCCCGCATTTTTTACAGTCCGTGACGGAAAATCCCCGTATGCGGCTGTGCTTTGCGGCCACCAGAAACGGCAGGCAGAAAAATGTCCTCCACTTCGGTATGCCGAAAATACTGCACACGGAAAGCTTCCCGTCCGTGGCGTCCGCCAGAGGCGCCATCGGCACGCCGCCGCCCTCCGCCCCGAAATTCATCACGGCAAAACAGATCGCCTTTCTGCGCAGGATTGTATCGCCGCTGCCGGGCCGTATGACGGCGTCGCTCGTCTCCATGGAAAATAAAGACTGTACCGTCAGAAAGAGATAAGTCAGTTTTCCAAGATGCAGTCGGTTTAAAAAATCCTTGAGCCCGGACTGCAGGGCTTTTTTGCAGACGATCGCATCCAGCCCCACGCCCGCGCTGATCGCAAACAGCCTCTGGTTCCCCCCGCCAAAACGCACTTCTCCCAGATCCATCCGGAAAGCTTCCCCCGGGCCTCTCCCCACACAGTCTAAAATCTGTTCCAGCATCTGCACCGGGCTGCCCTTCACCTTAAGTCCCCGCGCAAAATCATTTCCGGAACCCGTCGGAATCATTCCGAAGCGGACACGCTCAAACTGCGTGATCCCGTTTATCGCCTCATTCGCCGTCCCGTCGCCGCCCACCACAATCAGGCAGACATCCTCGTCCTCCCTCTCGCAGATCTGACTGGCAAGTTTCCGCGCATGCCCGGCATATTCCGTACACCAGGCCTCATAGCGCACCTTTTTATCCTTCAGGGCTTTTTCAACCTCCCTCCAGGTGTTGGCACCTCTTCCGCTCCTGGACTTTTTATTGACAATAAAATATAACATTTCATTCCCCCCGGTCTGCTGTTCCCGAAAGCAAACGAAGGTTTTCGGAATATCAGAACTCCAAAAACCTTCGCCTCTAAACTATTTTTCAAAAAAATGGTCCTACAGGATAATTTTCTTTGGACACTTCTGCGCGCAGATGCCGCATCCCGTGCACTTCGTCTGATCGATATATGCAATATTGTCAGCCACATGCACCGCATCGGAAGGACAGTTCTTCACGCAGAGCTGACAGCCGATGCATCCGACGGAGCACGCCTTCATGACGTCCTTGCCCTTGTCTTTCGAACTGCACTGTACCAGATGTTTTGCGTCATAAGGCACCAGCTCGATCAGATTCTTCGGGCAGGCGGCCACGCATTTTCCGCAGGCCTTACAGGCCTCCTTGTCCACAAGCGCAATCCCGTCCACAATGTGAATCGCGTCAAACGGACATGCCTTCACACAGCTCCCGTATCCAAGACAGCCGTAATTACAGGATTTCGGCCCGCCGTTTGGCACAAATGCCATCGACGCACAGTCCTCGTTTCCTGTGTAATCGTAATCGCGGCCCGCCTTCTCGCAGGTTCCCGCACATTTGACAAACGCTACCTTCCGCGCGCCTTCCTCCGCCGCGACGCCCATGATCTCACCGATCTGAGCCGCAACCGGAGCGCCGCCGACCGGACACTGGCCGACCGGAGCCTCGCCCTTTACGATCGCCGCAGCCAGGCCGGAGCATCCCGCATAACCACAGCCGCCACAGTTGTTTCCCGGGAGAACGCCCATGATCGCTTCTTCTCTCTCGTCCACTTCTACCTTGAATTTTTCTCCGGAAATACCAAGGAAAAACCCAATTATGATACCTACACCGCCGACTACGGCGGCTGCAACTAAGATTGCCGTAATGTTCATCTTATTTTTCCTCCTAAATCATTCCCGAGAATCCCATAAACGCGATGGACATCAGACATGCCGTGATCAGCACGATTGCGGTGCCCTGAAATGGTTTTGGAATATCGTTGTACTCAATCTTCTCGCGCAGGCCCGCCATAATGACAATCGCGATCAGAAATCCGACTGCCGTCGCGAATCCGTTCACAATACTCTCTAAAATGTTGTACTCTTTCGTCACGTTAGTCAGCGCCACGCCGAGCACGGCACAGTTCGTGGTGATCAGCGGAAGGAACACGCCAAGGCTCTGATAGAGCGACGGGATGGATTTCTTTAAGAACATCTCGACGAACTGGACCAGGGCCGCGATGACGAGAATAAAGACAATCGTCTGCAGATAAGTCAGATCAATGCCCATCTTCAGAAGAGCTTCGTTCGCAAGGATGAATTTATAAATCAGCGCGGTAACAAAGGACGCGATCGTGATAACAAATACGACCGCGCCGCCCATCCCGGCCGCCGTCTCTGTCTTCTTGGATACGCCTAAGAACGGACAGATACCGAGGAACTGGCTGAGCACTACGTTATTTACAATCGCGGAACCGATTGCGATTAAAAGTAATTCTTTCATCTGTATCTCCTCCCCTATTCTGCCTTCTTCGCAGACGCGCTCTCAGACTGGCTGCGCCCGGTACACATCGCGGACTGGCCGCAGCTTGCGCAATCCCCCGTCAGACAGCCGGACGGCGCTGCAAGCGGTTTTCCTTTCGCCTCCATCTTCGCGCGCACAATGTTCATGACCGCGACAAGACATGCCAGCACAAGGAATGCTCCCGGCGCCATGACGAAAATCGTGATCGGCGTAAAACCCGCCACGCCGTTTGCCTTGTCGGCAAGCGGAAGAAGCTGAAAGCCGAAAACCTGGCCCGCCCCTAAAATCTCACGGATCAGGCCGATCGCAGTTAAGCCGAACGTAAATCCAAGCCCCATGCCGATACCGTCAAAGATAGACGGGACCACCGGATTTTTGGACGCATAGCTCTCGGCGCGGCCGAGAATAATACAGTTTACGACGATCAGCGGAATATAGACGCCTAAAGACTCGGAAAGACTCGGCGTATAAGCATTCATGATAAACTGGACCATCGTCACGAGCGATGCCACGATAACGATAAACGCCGGCATACGCACGCCGTTCGGAATCACTTTGCGGAATGCCGAAATCAGCAGGTTGGCGCAGACTAAAACCACCGTCGTCGAAAGCCCCATTCCAAGCCCGTTCATCGCGGACGAAGTGACTGCAAGTGTCGGACACATTCCCAGCATCAGGACAAATGTGGGGTTTTCCTTGATAATACCGTTATATAAACGTTCTACATTTTTATTCATCAGTTCGCACCTCCTGCTAACACATTCTGGAAGTAATAGATGCAGGCATTCACACCGTTTGCCATCGCCTTCGATGTGATGGTCGAACCGGATATGGACTCAATCTCATTGTCCGCCGCCGGAGCTGATTTTACGACTGTGAAGGAATCGACTGCCTTCCCCTCGAACTGGCTGTAAAACCCTTCCTCCTGCGCCTTCATCCCCAGGCCCGGCGTCTCCGCAATCGACGTGATCGAATAGCCGTTGACCGTGCCGTCGCTCTGAATGCCGACCGAAAACGTGATCGTCGACTGGCTCGCATCCTTTGCCGTGACCGTAATCACATAGCCGATCACATTGCCCGACGCATCCTTTGCCACCTGTGCATCCTCAATCTCATCCGCAAAACCGTTCTCCGCGATCATGGCATTTGCCGCGTCCCCGTCAAATCCCTCGTAGGCTTCAAACGAATCCGCGTCCGCAAAAACCTGCCTGTATGCGGCCTGCGTCTTCTCATAATTTACTTTTTCAATCGGCTCCTTGGTCACGCCGTAGACAACGCCGAGCAAAAATCCCAGGACAACCGTAAAAGCAAATAAAACCAGAGCGTCATGTACAATCTTGTTATTCATCGTTATTTGCCCCCTTCCTGTTTCTTTGCCTCCCGCACCTGGCCAAACGCCAGCGGAACCGTATATTTCTCAATCATCGGCACAAGGAGGTTGCTTAAGATGATCGCAAACGAAACGCCCTCGGCGTTCGCCCCCATCGTACGGAACAGTCCTGTCAGGATACCGCAGCAGATACCGAACACAATCTGTCCGCGCGGCGTGATCGGAGACGTGACATAATCCGTCGCCATAAAAAACGCGCCGAGCATCAGGCCGCCGCCGCAGAGCTGCGCGGTGAGATAATTGAAATCAAATCCGTGACCGCCGAACAGCAGCATAAACACGGCAAACGTGACAATGTACGACGCCGGGATCCGCAGATCAATCACTCCCATCAGAATCATAAAGATCGCGCCGATTAAAATCGCAATCGCAGATGTCTCCCCGATGGTTCCCGGAATCCTTCCGATCAGCATGGCCATCGTATCCACCGCCTCGCCGTTTCTCATGGCAGCAAGCGGGGTCGGTCCCGTGTAGGTATCGGTGACATAATTAGTCATGTCCGCCGCGAACGCGATCAGCAGGAAACATCTGGCTCCAAGCGCCGGATTCATAAAGTTCTGTCCGAGTCCGCCGAACAGGCATTTTACAACAACGATCGCAAATACACCGCCGAGCACGGCCTCCCACCACGGCAGTGTCACCGGAAGGTTCAGCGCCAGGAGCAGTCCTGTCACAACGGCGCTTAAGTCGGTGATCGTGTCTTTTTTATGTACAATCTTATTAAAAACCCACTCCGAAGCCACGCAGCCCGCAATGGTCACTGCCATCAGAATCAGCGCTTTAAATCCAAAGTTGAAAATACCAAACAGACTGGCCGGCAGCAGTGCAATAATGACATAGAGCATAATCCTGCCTGTGGTATCCTTGGAGCGCACGTGCGGTGATGATGAAACATGATATAAATCACTCACGGTAATCCACCTCTCTCTTTTTGTTTTTTATTGACTATTTTTTTCGTTTTGCTGCGAGAACCTGCTTTTTCATCGTCTTGATGGACTGCGCGAGCTGTCTTCTCGCCGGACAGATAAAGCTGCAGCTTCCGCACTCGATACACTCCATACCGTTCCACTGCTCAAACTCCCCGGAAAGGCCGTTGTTGCTGAATTTTGCAAGCCTCGACGGAATTAAAAGCTCCGGACACGCCTCAACACAGCGGCCGCAGTTAATGCATGCGGACGGCTCAATCTCCGCCACCTCGTCCTTCGTCAGGCACAAAAGCGAGGAGGATGTCTTCGTCGTGGGAATGTCAAGCCCGAACATTGAAAAGCCCATCATCGGACCGCCGGAAATAATCTTCTCGGGCTGCGATGTGAACCCTCCGGCCGCGTCGACCAGCTCCGCATAATTCGTCCCTATGTTATATAAGTAATTTCCCGGCTTTGCAACCGCATCGCCGGTAATCGTCGAGATTCGGTTTGTCACCGGTTTTCCAAGCTTCACGGCATTGTAGACGGCGATGATCGTCTCCACATTGTCCACGATACATCCCGCGTCCGCCGGGAGCATTTTGGAGTTGATCGCCCGCCCGGTCACCGCATAGATGAGCTGGCGCTCGCCGCCCTGCGGATATTTTGTCTGCAGCGCGCATACCTCGATACGCGGCTCGTCTTTCACCATCTCCGTCAGCTTCTGGATGCAGTCCGGTTTATTGTCCTCAATTCCAAGAATCCCCTTTGCCTTTCCGAAAATCTGAAGAATGATCTTCATGCCTTCGATCAGCTCTTTCGGATTTTCCAGCATCCTCCGATAGTCCGCCGTCAGATACGGCTCGCACTCCGCGCAATTTGCGATGATGTACTCGATTTTCTCCGGCTCCTTCGGAGACAGTTTTACATGCGTCGGGAATCCGGCCCCTCCCATCCCGACAACGCCCGCCTCTTTTACGCGGTCGATGATCTCCTTTGCAGAGAGCGCCGTCACATCGTCACACGGCGTATACTCCACCTCGGCAAATTCACCGTCGTTCGTCACGACAATGGATTTCACCATATCGCCTACCGCAACGCGGCGCGGCTCGATGGCTTTGACCGTCCCGGAGGCCGACGCATAAATCGGAGACGATACAAAACCGCCTGCTTCCGCGATTTTCTGCCCCTTTAAGACCTTGTCGCCCACCGCAACGATCGGGCTGGCCGGCGCACCGATATGCTGTGACAACGGATATACCAGATCACCCTTGGGTAAAACTTCTACGATCGGCTGATCTTTCGCTAATTCCTTCCCTTCAAAAGGATGGACGCCACCTTTAAATGTTTTAGACCCCATTTTCTCGTGCCCCTCTTTCTCTTATTTGTATTCTATTCCACGCACCAGAACATAGAATAGGTATCTTATTCATTATATCACAAATACGGAGACATGGCATAGCATTTTTGTATTTTTTTTGATACCTTTAACGGAAAGCCACTGCCGGCCGCCGCATTTTTCCGTCAGCCTGACCGTCCCAGCAGCCGCAGTACATGGACGAGATAGCGCTTCAGCAGCGGTTCGGATTCCGCAAAATCCTCCGTCAGCTCAAAATAACTCTTTTTATCCTTATAGCGCTCATAAAACGCCGGTTCCTGGATAGTCTCGTACTGCGGCAGGAAAATCCCCTCCCTCTTCGTATAGCATTCCGCCGGGCGCGCTTTTCTTCTGTGCGCCTTGTCCACATAGGCGGAAACACTCTTGTGAACCGCAGTGTCCTCATCGGGCAGATAAAAATAATCTTTGTAATCCGGAAAGAAATATTTCAGCTCTCCTTCATACAGCCCGACTCTGAGCCGCGCCGTCTCTCCCCGCGCCGTCAGATAAAACGGTCCCCGGTTGGACGAAATCCGCCGGCAGACCGGTTCACTGAGCTTTAAGACGAAAAACAGTTCCTTCGCCACTCCGCCATCAAAAGCCGTGTACTCATTCCCCTCCAGGGAGACGACGGAAAACCCGCCGTCGATCATTCCGCAGAACGAAAGAACCGGAAGCAGCGCCGGCATATGAAGCACATCCTCATAATTGTGCAGCTTCAGACAGTGCAGCTCCTTCCGGCCGGCGTTTTTTAAATAGTCTTCATAAACCGGTATCAGTTCGCCCCCCGAAAACAGATCGTCCCGGCCGACATCCAGAAAGGTTTCGATTGATTTCTGTTTCAGATCCGCCAGATGCAGAAGACCTTTTACCCTGGCCGCCTCTTTACGGATGTCCAGGCTGGCCAGACCGGAAAAAAGCCCCTCTGGCCCGTCCTTTTCATATTTTGCTTTCAGAAAAGGGATATCAAACCGGTCACCGTTATAAGTGATGACGGTCTCATATCCCTTCAGAACATGAGAAAAGGCACGGATTACCGCCCGTTCCTCTCCCGGCGATTCCGCAAAAAACTGATCGAGCACGATCACATCTCCTCTGCGCGCGGCCGTACCGATCAGATAGACCGTGGCATTTACAGGCGATAACCCGGTCGTTTCAATATCAAAAAAAACTGCTTTTTCCGTAAAAATCCGATTCACACAAGGATGTGTAAAATCAAACGGGACTTCTTCGTGCCATGTAATCATTGTCTTCCTCCATGTCGGCATGAATACCATATTCACACGCCGCCGGCCAAAGGCCGCCCGGCAGATTTATTCTATCAGACGCCGAAAAAAAAGAAAAGAACCATTTTTACCGGAAAAAATATCCGGAACCGGCCTGTATAAGGCCGTTCCGGATATCATTTACACCTTTCTGCTTAACTCTCACGCTCTTTTTCATCCACCAGCACCGCTTCAATCAGCAGCCGGTTATACTCCTGGTCGCTGTAACACGTCGACAGCGTCAGAATCTTATCTTCCTCCGTCACCGCACAGTCCTCATCAAAATTCCCGCCGCAGTCTTCGATATCACGGAGATATCTGCCGACCTCCTCCGCCCTGGAAAAATCGTATTCGTAAGTGATCAGTGCGTCCGAAAAATTTACCGCAGCAAATATCTCGTAGGTAAGGACCGCCTCCGGCGTGTAGATATAGACCGTCCGGTTTTTGTCAAAAAACGCCTCTTCCTCATACGCGTGAAGAGATCGGAAGAGCACACGTCTGAACTCCAGTCACCTCTCGTC
>CANDFU010000014.1 GCA_947384095.1 uncultured Roseburia sp.
ATTTCTGTAATTTCATCTGCCGATTCGGGTTTGCTGTGTAATGGATTGGTTTTATATGAGGGATTTAACGGAACTGAGAGAAGAAATCGACTCCATCGACAGCCAGATTGCGTCGCTGTACGAAAGAAGGATGAAGATTGCGGAGGAGGTCGCGGAGTACAAGATATCGGTGGGGAAGAAGGTGTCTGACAGAGCGCGGGAGACGGCAAAGCTGGACCATCTGACGTCGCTGATGCCGACGCCGTTTTTAAAAACCGGGATTTATGAGCTGTATGAACAGATTATGGCGGTCAGCAGGAAGAGACAGTACCAGCTTATGACGGAAAAAGGCATCTGTGAAAAGCCCGATTTTCAAGAGGCTGACGCGCTCGATTATAAAAATGCGAAGACGGTCTTTCAGGGGGCTGAAGGGGCCTATGCACAGCTTGCGCTCAAGGAATATTTCGGGGCGGATGCCACAGGATGCCATGTGGAAACCTGGCGGGACGCGATGGAAGCGATTCAGACGGGGGAAGCGGATTATGCCGTTCTTCCGATTGAAAATTCATCTGCCGGGATTGTGTCGGAAAATTATGACCTGCTGGTAGAATATGATAATTGTATCGTCGGGGAGCAGATCATGCGGATTGATCATGCGCTCTTAGGGCAGCGGGGGGCGAAGCTGTCCGATATTACGGATGTTTATTCTCATCCGCAGGCGCTGATGCAGTGCAGCAGATATCTGGAGGAGCATCGGTCGTGGGAGAGACACAGCCTTAAGAACACAGCCGTGGCAGCCAGAAAGGTAAAAGAGGATGCAAAGATCAAAGAAGCGGCGATTGCAAGCCGTCTTACGGCGGAGATTTACGGGCTTGATGTTTTAAAGGAGTGTATTCAGAATAATCAGACCAACGCCACACGTTTTCTGGTTGTGACGGGGCGGCGTGTTTTCGTGAAAGGCGCGAAAAAGATCAGCATCTGTTTTGAAATTCCGCATGAAAGCGGCTCCCTGTACCGTATGCTTTCCCATTTTATTTACAACGGCCTTAATATGAATCACATTGAGTCCAGACCGATCCAGGGAAAGAACTGGGAGTATCGGTTTTTTGTCGATTTCGAGGGCAATCTGGGCGACGCCGCCGTATTAAACGCGCTCCGCGGGCTTCGCGAAGAAACGACCCGTTTTAAAATTCTTGGGAATTACTGAAAGACCGGCGAAGGCGGCAGGACTAAAATTCAGGTCGCGACGTCTTCGCTCCGGCATGGGAGGAAGTTATGAAAAGTATGAAAAATCTCATTCTGTACCGTGATTTTGAACATGAAAAATTATTTCATGATCTCGCCTGGGTTATGGAAAATTTTAAGGATGGGTATTATAAGAAAGAGGATATCGAGGCGCTTTTTTATGAAAGTATCAATCGCCTTATAAAGCTGGCGGCGGATTATGGTTTTGAAGGGAATTTATGGCAGAGCTTTGTCGCGTTTCTGCTTGTAAATAATGAGAACCCATACAGCTGCGCCTGTGAGCTGAGGGAAAGCGTTTCCGGCTCGATTGGCGGGATTGCGATGCATGATTTTGCGATTATAAGGGAGTATTTTAATTTTGATCTGGGCGAGGCAGGCCGGTATTTCGGCGTGGAGTGCATGGATTCCATTCTCCGGTATAAAGGGGCGGAAGGCGACGGGGCCGTTTTTAACCGCCGCATCAGGGACCGGATCGGGGAGCTCGCCTCGCACCTTCGGGATGCTGCGGACACCGCGGCGTTCGGTGCGGCCGTGTCCGCTTTTTACAGGGAGTTCGGGGTCGGAAAGCTCGGGCTGCACAAGGCTTTCCGCGTACGGTCGGGAGGGTCTGCGGCGCAGATTGTTCCGATCACCAATATCGCGCATGTCAGGCTCAATGACCTTGTCGGCTATGAGCTGGCAAAGCAGAAGCTGGTCGAAAACACGGAGGCGTTTGTGAGCGGACGTGCGGCGAATAACTGTCTGCTTTATGGCGACGCGGGCACCGGAAAGTCATCCAGCATCAAGGCGATTGCGAATCAGTACTACGACAGAGGGCTTCGTCTGATCGAAGTGTACCGCCATCAGTTCTGCGATCTGAATGATGTGATCGCACAGATTAAAAACCGGCATTACAAGTTTATCATCTATATGGATGATCTGTCATTTGAGGAATTTGAGACGGAATACAAGTATCTGAAAGCCGTCATCGAGGGCGGTCTGGAGAAGAAGCCGGACAATGTGCTGATTTATGCTACTTCCAACCGACGTCACCTGATCCGGGAAAATTATTCGGACAAAGAGGAGATCCGGGAGGACATGCACACGTCCGACACCGTGCAGGAGAAGTTATCGCTGTACGCACGTTTTGGCGTGACTATTTACTTCGGCGCGCCGGATAAAAAGGAATTTAAGCGGATCGTGGCAGAGCTGGCGAAAAGGCATGGGATTGCAATGGAAGAGGACAGGCTGTTTGCCGGGGCGAATCAGTGGGAGCTCTCCCACGGCGGGCTTTCCGGCAGGACGGCGCAGCAGTTTATCGACCATCTGCTTGGAACGGAATAAAAAAGAAAGGGGTGCAGGCCGTGAGCATACATACATTTGCGGCGATTTATATCGGCTCCTATGAAGTGAGCCTGAAGATTTTTGAGGTATCCGCCAAGAAAAAAATCCGGGGGGTCGATTATGTGCGGACCAGGATTGAGCTTGGAAAAGATGCGTATTCCAAAGGGAGTATCGGCTACGAGCTCGTCGAGGCGCTCTGTGACACGCTCGGAGAGTTTACGCGCATCATGAAAGAGTACCGGGTGGAAGAGTATGAGGCGTACGCCGCGGCCGTTCTGCGCGATGCGGCCAATGAGCTGTTTATTTTAGACCAGATCCGGATCCGCACCGGAATCCGCGTCCATGTTCTGAGTAATTCCGAGCATCGTTTTATCAGCTATAAATCCGTGGCGATGCGGGAAGAGTTTGAGGCGATGATCCAAAAGAGCGCGGCGGTTGTGGACGTCGGAGGCGCCGGTCTTCAGATTACGATATTTTCCGGCGGGGAAGTGATCACGACACAGCATCTGGGGCTTGGAACGATGCGCATGAGAGAGCAGCTTTCCAAAAAGAGCAGCAATCTCCTGCAATACGAGGCGCAGATCGAAGAACTGGTGATCAAAGAGCTGGAAGCTTTTAAGGCGATGTATTTAAACGGGGAGACGATCGATTTTTTGATTATCGTCGGCGATTATATTACGGAGCTGGTGCGGCGTGTGGAAAAAGGGCGCAATGAGTACACGGTCAATATTCCCAGATTTGTCCGCTATCTGGAAAAACTGGGAAAGAAGAGCCTGGAGGAGCTGACGGACGAGCTTGGGCTCTCCAACGGGAGCGACGCGCTGATCGTCCCGTATATGATGATATTCAAGTGCATGGCCAAGGAGCTGGGAGCGGATGCGCTCTGGGCGCCGGGCGTTATGATCAGCGACGGCATCGCCTGTGATTACGCGGAGAAAAACCGGATTTATAAGGTGCCTCACAGTTTTGACGCGGATATCCTTTCCGCAGCTAAAAATATGTCGAAGCGTTACATGAGCTATTCGCCGCATATCGAGACGCTGACAAAGGTCTGCGTCCATATTTTTGACACGATGAAGAAAATACACGGGCTTGAAAAGAGGGACCGTCTGCTCTTACAGACGGCGGCCATCCTGCACGACTGCGGGAAGTATATCAGTTTTGCCAACGGGCCGCAGGCCGCCTATGATATGATTATGTCTTCGGAGATTATGGGTTTAAAACATATCGAGAGGGAGATTGTGGCCAGCACGGTGCTTTACAACGCATATCCGCTTCCGCCTTATGACGAGGCGGCGGACCGCCTTGATCATGAAAGTTATCTGAAGGTGGCGAAATTATCGGCTATCCTGCGTGTGACGAGCGCGATGGACCGCAGCCATAAACAGAAGCTGAAAAATGTCCGCGCCGCGATCAGAGGAAAGGAACTGGTCATCACGATAGAGACCGGTGAGGATGTCGCGCTGGAAAAAGCGCTGTTTGACGCAAAGACGGCTGATTTTGAGCATATTTTCAGTATCAGGCCCGTCATAAAAGAAAAGAGACTGACATTCGCGAATTAAGGGGTTGACTTATGGATAAGAAAGTAAATTTTCATCTTCCGGAATACTTTGAAAACAGGGAGTTAAGCTGGCTGAAATTTAACGGAAGGGTATTAAACGAGGCGCGGGATAAAAAAATTCCGCTGCTGGAGCGATTAAAATTTGTCAGCATCACATCTTCCAATCTGGATGAATTTTTTATGGTGCGCGTCGCGTCTTTAAAGGACATGGTGTACGCAAATTATAAAAAGAGGGATATCGCGGGCATGACGGCGCAGGAACAGCTTGCCGCGGTCAATGCAAAGACGCGGGAGCTGGTCGAGCTTGAATACAGCACGTACAACCGTTCGCTGATGCCGCTTTTAAACACAGAGCATATTTTTATCATCGATGCGTTTGAGGACCTGAACGAGAAGCAGCAGCAGTTTGTTGACCGGTATTTTGAGGACAGCGTCTACCCTGTGCTCACGCCGATGGCGGTGGACGCATCGCGCCCGTTTCCGCTGATCCGGAATAAGACGTTAAATATTGCGGCGCTTCTGGCGAAAAAGAAGGAGAAAAAAGGATCGAAGGAAGCGGTCGAATTTGCAACCGTACAGGTGCCGGGGGTATTGCCGCGTCTGGTGGAGATCCCGTCCGCGTTTCCGGAGGACAAGACGTTTATTCTGCTTGAGCAGATCATTGAGAAAAATATTGACAAGCTGTTTTTAAATTACCGGGTGCTCTGCGCCTATCCGTACCGTGTCATGCGCAACGCCGATATGACAATTGACGAGGATGAGGCGGAAGATCTGCTTAAAGAGATTCAGAAACAGTTAAAAATGCGGCAGTGGGGCGAGGTGATACGGCTTGAGGTCGAGGAAAAGATCGATAAAAAGCTGCTGCGCTTTTTAAAAGAGGAGTTAAAGGTTGCGGAGGAAGATATTTTTAAAATATCGGGGCCGATTGATCTGACGTTTCTGATGAAGATGTACGGCCTTCCCGGGTGTGATCATCTGCGCTATCCGTCCCACACGCCGCAGAGAGTGCCGCGGATCGAACCGGGGGAGGATATTTTTGCGGCAATCCGCAGCGGGGATATTCTGCTGCATCATCCGTATCAGACATTTGACCCGGTCGTGAGTTTTATCCGGCAGGCGTCAAACGATCCGGACGTCCTTGCCATCAAGCAGACACTCTACCGCGTCAGCGGCAATTCACCCATTATCGCATCGCTGGCGCAGGCGGCGGAAAACGGAAAGCAGGTGTCCGTGCTTGTAGAGCTGAAGGCCCGTTTTGACGAGGAAAACAATATTGTATGGGCCAAGAAGCTGGAACAGGCGGGATGCCATGTGATCTACGGGCTCGTCGGGCTGAAGACGCACAGTAAGATCGCGCTTGTAGTCCGCAGGGAAGAAGACGGCATAAGACGCTATGTGCATCTGGGAACGGGAAATTATAACGATTCCACGGCAAAACTGTACACCGACTGTGGGGTTTTTACGTGCCATGAGGCCATCGGGGAGGATGCGACTGCCGTGTTTAACATGCTCTCCGGTTACTCCGAACCGCTCTCCTGGAATGAGCTGGCGTTGGCGCCGCTTTGGCTGCGCTCGAAGTTTGTGCATCTGATTGAGCGGGAGACGATGCACGCGAGAGACGGAAAGCCCGCAAGGATTGTTGCGAAGATGAACTCGCTGTGTGACGAGGGCATTATTGCCGCCCTCTATGAGGCGTCCGCGGCCGGGGTGAAGATCGACCTGATCGTGAGGGGAATCTGCTGTCTGAAAGTGGGCATTTCCGATGTCAGTGAAAATATCACCGTGCGCTCCATTGTAGGAAATTTTCTGGAACACAGCCGCATTTTCTATTTCTTCAACGACGGAGAAGAGGAAGTGTATATGGGGAGCGCGGACTGGATGCCGCGGAATCTTGACCGGAGAGTGGAGATTCTCTTTCCTGTTCTGGACGACGGGATCAAAGAGCAGCTGAAACACATTCTTGCCGTCGAGCTTGCCGACAATACAAAGGCGCATGTGCTGGGCGCGGACGGAAATTACGAAAAGATCGATAAGCGCGGAAAGGCGCTCGTCAATTCCCAGCAGCAGTTCTGTGACGAGGCGGATAAAGCCGTGCCGAAGGCCGGTCATGTCTACCGCGAACGGGTGTTTATCCCTGCGGAGCCGGCGGAGTAAAGAAAAAGGGCTGACGCCCGGAAGGAGAATACTGTGGAATTACAAGAAAAAACTGCGCCGGAGCCGTCGCGCAAATTGCATGAGAATCCCGATAAAAAAAGAAAATTAGCACTAAGCGATAAAATTCTGCTGCGTGTGGAAAAGCCGGCCCGCTATATCGGCGGCGAGGTAAATGCAGTTATGAAAGATCCTTCCGAAGTGGATATCCGGTTTGCATTCTGTTTTCCGGACGTGTATGAGATCGGCATGTC
The DNA here is from genome assembly GCA_947384095.1 of uncultured Roseburia sp. Classification (GTDB taxonomy): domain Bacteria; phylum Bacillota; class Clostridia; order Lachnospirales; family Lachnospiraceae; genus Roseburia. Next base: position 6,514 of record CANDFU010000014.1, read on the forward strand.
GCATCTGGGCATACAGATTTTGTATGATATGTTCAACCGGAGGGAAGATGTCTGGTGCGAGCGTGTTTATTCTCCGTGGCCCGATCTGCACCGGGTGATGAAAGAGGAGAATATTCCGCTGTTTGCGCTGGAGTCCCAGCAGCCGGTACGGCAGATGGATTTTCTGGGCATTACCCTTCAGTACGAGATGTGTTATACCAATATTCTGCAGATTCTTGACCTGAGCGGCATTCCGCTGTCTGCATCCGGGCGCGGAGAGAGAGACCCGATTGTGATCGGCGGCGGCCCCTGCGCCTACAATCCGGAACCGATCGCGGAATTTTTTGATCTGTTTTATATCGGGGAGGGAGAGACGCAGTATGATGCGCTGTTTGATCTCTATAAGAAAATGCGCTCCGAAGGAGCGGGCAGGAAAGCATTTCTGCGGCAGGCTGCCGGTATCCCCGGTATCTATGTACCGTCGCTCTATGAGGCGGTTTATCGCGGGGACGGAACAATTGCGCAGTTTCATCCGATAGAGGAAGGCGTTCCGGGGACGGTCAGAAAGCAGGTTGTGACGGATATGGAAAGAGCCGTCTGTCCGGAGCGGCCCGTCGTCCCGTTTCTGAAGGCGACGCAGGACCGCGTCGTTCTTGAGATCCAGCGCGGCTGTATCCGTGGATGCCGTTTCTGTCAGGCGGGGATGATCTACCGTCCCGTCAGGGAAAAGAGTGTGGAACGCCTTAAGGAGCTTGCAGTCACAATGTTAAAATCCACCGGACATGAGGAAATATCCTTAAGCTCGCTGAGTTCTTCCGATTACAGCGGACTTGACAGGCTTGTGACGTTTCTCGTGGAAGAGTGCCGGAAATCGGGCGTTAATATCTCCCTGCCGTCTCTGCGGATCGACGCGTTTTCCCTGGACGTCATGAGCAAGGTGCAGGACGTGAGAAAGAGCAGCCTTACCTTTGCGCCGGAGGCAGGCTCGCAGCGGCTTCGGGATGTGATCAACAAAGGGCTGACGGAAGAAGTGATCTTAGACGGTGCGCAGATGGCTTTTGAAGGCGGATGGAACAAAGTAAAATTTTATTTTATGCTGGGACTGCCGACCGAGACCGAGGAAGACATGCGCGCCATCGCCAGGCTCGCAGACGAAACGGCGGCGCGGTATTACGAGACGGTTCCGAAAGAAAAGCGGAACGGAAGATGCCAGATCACAATCTCGACTTCATTTTTCGTGCCCAAGCCGTTTACGCCGTTTCAGTGGGCCCGTATGTATCCGCCCGAAGATTATATCGGGAGGGCAAAGATTGTAAACAATGCGGTGAAAGAACAGTTGAACCGCAAGAGTATCCGCTATAACTGGCACGAGGCAGATGTGGCTGTACTGGAAGGCGTTTTTGCGCGGGGGGACCGGCGCGTCGGGGCGGTGATCCGGCGCGCGTATGAAAAGGGCGCGATTTTTGACGCGTGGTCTGAATTTTTTGACTACGGGCGCTGGACGGAAGCGTTTGCGGAATGCGGCGTCGACCCGGATTTCTATGTGATGCGCGAGCGGGGGCTGGACGAAATCTTTCCGTGGGATTTTATCGACGCGGGTGTGAAAAAAGAGTTTTTAAAACGGGAATGGAAAAGAGCAATGGAAGGCGTTGTCACGCCCAACTGCAGAATGCAGTGCCAGGGATGTGGTGCAAATCAGTTTGGCGGGGGTGTCTGCTATGAAAATCAGGATTAAATTTCGAAAATATGGCGCGATGAAGTTTGTCGGACATCTGGATATGATGCGGTATTTCCAGAAAGCAATGCGCCGGGCTGAGATTGCTATCTGTTATTCGGAAGGGTTTTCCCCGCATCAGATTATGTCGTTTGCCGCGCCCCTGGGCGTGGGTGTGACAAGCGACGGAGAATATCTGGATATTGAAGTCGGTGCGTCAAAGACGAGCGGAGACGCTATCCGTGATTTAAACGCGGTCATGGCGGACGGTGTTGAGATCACCGGATATCAGAAGCTGCCGGATAACGCGAAAACGGCGATGTCGGTTGTGGCTGCCGCCGACTATGATCTTTTTTATAAAGAAGGGTATCACGTTCCGGCGTCCGTGGAGCAGTTTGAGGAAGGCATAGAGGCTTTTTTTGTCCGTCCGTCTGAAGTTCTTGTCACAAAGGCGACGAAAAAGAGTGAGAAGACGATGGATTTAAAGAAGCTGGTCTATGATTTCAGGATAAGGGTGGAAGACGGACGCCCTGTCTTTTACCTGCTGCTGTCGACGGGGAGCGTGGACAATGTAAAGCCGGAGCTGGTTTTTGAGGCGCTGCTTGCATCGATGGGGCTTGTTTTTGAAGCGGATGCGGTGCAGATTCACCGCCGGGACGTCTATGCGGCGCGCGCTCTAAAGGCTGACGATGGTTTCCGTTTTTGTTCGCTGGGGGAAATGGGAGAGATGGTGTGAAAAACCGCAGTCCTGTTTCTGATATTTCGGGCGGTGGCCGCCACAAAACCGGTTCGGGCATGGAGGATTTTATGAATCGCTGTGTGATTACAAGGGAAGAGATCAGAGGGCGGGAATATCTGATCTCTGCCCTTTATGATAACAACGGAAAGATGATCGAACTTTTTCCGGATCTCGCCGATGACTGCCGGGTGCGCCTCGGCGATATTTATGTCGGAAGGGTGGAAAAGATACTTCCGAATATAAACGCCGCCTTCATCCGGATCGGCGCGGAGGAGAGCTGCTATTTTTCACTCGAAGACCTGAAAAATCCGGTTTTTACCAGAAAGTATTCCGTGAAAAAAGAGATCGCAGCGGGGGATGAACTGCTTGTGCAGGTGGCGAAGGAGGCTGCGAAGAAAAAACAGGCCTCTGTCACGGCAAATTTAAGTTTTTCCGGGACATATGTGGCTGTGACAACCGGAAACAGAAGGTATGGCGTTTCCGCAAAACTTTCCAGAGGACGGCGCGCACATTTTCTGGAGCTTTTGACGGAGCATTGCGGTCCGGAAGGGGCGGGAGAGTATGGTGTGATCGTCCGCACAAATGCTGCGGGAGCGGAAGACGGACACATTCTCGCGGAACTGGAAGCGCTCGGAAAATACTGCAGGAATGTTCTTGACGATGCAAGGCACCGGAGCTGCTTTAGTCTGGTACACAGAGAGCCGCCTTTTTACTTAAAGCATGTTTCCGGCATCCGTCAGGATATGCTCAGTGAGATCGTGACGGATGACGCGGCTGTTTTTCAGACACTGTGCGAGACATATCAGATTCCTCCGGAAAAGCTTTGCACGCAGGGAAGCATATCCGTTCCGGTCAATGAGGTGGAGACGGAAAGCGGAATCCGGCTAAGGCTTTACACGGATGAGATGCTGCCGCTGTCTGCGCTCTGCAGTGTGAAAGGCGGCATTGAAAGCGCGCTGAATGAGCGCGTATGGCTGAGGTCCGGCGCATATCTTGTCATACAGCCGACGGAAGCGCTTACCGTGATCGACGTCAATACCGGAAAAAATACGGCAAAGAAAAATGTTCAGGAAAATTTTCTGAGGGTAAATAAAGAGGCTGCCCTGGAAATCGCGCGCCAGCTGAGGCTCAGGAATATTTCGGGGATCGTGATCGTCGATTTTATCAATCTGGCGTCAGAAGAGGCGGGGAGGGAACTGCTCGGTGTGTTCCGGCAGGCGTTAAAGGACGATCCGGTGCCTGCGGATATCGTTGATATGACAAAGCTGGGTCTGGTGGAGGTGACGCGGAAAAAAGTGAGAAAACCGCTGCAGGAAATACTCATCGGCGTCTGAATCAGATCCTGACAGGTGTTTATATGTTTTGAAAGAAATACACCGCACCCTCTTGAAATTCTTTACCCGATTAAGATATAATAATCGGGATAGTTAATTTATTAACAAACTGCGTAACATTTGGTAGTTTCAAAATTGAGAGAAAAGAGTGAGGTAAACACGATGTATGCTGATGAAAATGTAATTAAAATCAAGCATGATGTGCTCCACGAGGTGGCAAAACTGGCATTTGCCGGGGAGCTGGACGCCAAGAGGGATCATATCGCGCTGGAACTGATTCCAGGCCCGACGCCGCAGTTTCGTTGTTGTATCTACAAAGAGAGAGAAATTATCAGACAGAGGGTACGTCTGGCGGAAGGCAAAGCGCCGGGGCCGGTAGACGACGGAAACGTGATACAGGTTATCAGTTCTGCCTGTGAGGACTGCCCGATTTCCAGTTACACAGTTACGGAGAACTGCCAGAACTGTATCGGGAAGGCGTGTATCAATGCATGTAAATTTGGCGCCATAGAATCCGGAAGAGACCGTTCCCACATCGACGCGTCCAAGTGCAAAGAGTGTGGAAAGTGTGCGCAGGCGTGCCCCTACAACGCGATTGCACATTTAAAGAGACCGTGCAAATACAGCTGTCCGGTGAACGCGATTACATACGATGAGCACGGGATTTCCATCATCGATAAGGATAAATGCATCCGCTGTGGAAAATGTATTCACAGCTGTCCGTTCGGTGCTATCGGCACAAAGACCTGGATTGTGGACGTCGTGGAGGCGTTAAAATCGGGTAAGAAGGTATATGCGATGGCCGCTCCGGCGACGGAGGGACAGTTCGGCCCGGATATCACGATGGCGAGCTGGCGGAAAGCAATGAAAGAAGTCGGATTTGACGATTTTTACGATGTCGGCCTCGGCGGCGACATGACATCGGCATACGAAGCGGAAGAGTGGGCCGAAGCGTATCGCGAGGGCAAAAAGAAAGTGACGTCCTGCTGCCCGGCTTTTGTCAATATGGTACGCATGCATTATCCGGAACTGGCGGAGTGTGTGTCCACAACCGTTTCCCCGATGTGCGCGGTATCGCGTCTGATCAAGGCGAAAGAACCGGATGCCGTGACTGTATTTATCGGGCCCTGCATGGCAAAGAAATCCGAGGTCGTAGACCAGAAGATTCCGGGAAACGCGGATTATGTTCTGACTTACAGTGAGATCCGCGCTATTATGAAGGCGAAAAATGTTAATTTGGAGCCGTGCCCGAACGACGACCAGATTGCGTCTGTTTATGGAAAGCGTTTCGCAAACTCCGGCGGTGTCACCGCGGCAGTGCTGCAGAGTCTAAAAGAAGCCGAGGACGAAATCGACGCAAAGGTGTGCAGGGCAAACGGAGCTGCAGACTGCAAAAAAGCGCTTCTTCTGCTGAAGGCGGCCAGACTGCCGGAAGATTTTGTGGAAGGTATGATCTGTGACGGCGGCTGCGTCGGCGGGCCGAGTGCTTTCAACGACCAGTTTTCGTCCAAGAAAAACCGCGATGCGCTGATCGCGCAGGCAGACGGCCGCGGGATTCACGAAAACCTTAACAATTACGACATGAGCAGCTTCTCCATGCATCGCGAATAGCGAAGCATTGCATCGCGAATAGCGAAGCATTGCATCGCGAATAGCAAAGCATTGCATCGCGAATAGAGGGAAAAAGAAAAAGAGACAGACCGGGTTTCAGATGGGTTTGTCTCTTTTTTTTACAGGAAAGATCCTGTTGCGCTGAAATGATAAAGCGGCTGTTTTCTAAACTCCGGGCAGGTCACATGTCAGGCATTTTCCGGCCCCGAAAGCTGTTTAAAATACCGATAAACCATCGGCACGGCGAGAATGAATGACAGGGCATCTGCAACCGGGCCTGCCGCCTGCATGCCAATCAGCCCGAATGGTCCCGGCAGGATAAGGAGCGCGGGTATGTAAAAGATAAGCTGACGGCTGAAAATCAGAATGCTGCTCGGAAGTGGTTTTCCCACAACCTGAAACAGCGTGTTGGCGCTCTGCATATAATTGATGAATGGAAGAGTCAGACAGATCAGGCGAAGCGCCGTCGCGCCTACACGGACTACCTCGGGGTCATCCCTGAAGATACCGATCAGATATGGCGCCAGCAGAAAACCTGCCATGCCGAAAACGCACATACTGGCTGTGCTGACTTTGACGGCATAATGAAAACCGTCTTTCACGCGCGCATAGTTTTTCATCCCGTGTGCATAGCCGATGACTGGCTGGCTTCCCTGGTTCATGCCCGTGGATACGGCGTTGGAAAGGTACATCAGACGACCGCAGATACTCATCGCCGCGATTGCTGCATCCCCCCATCTTGCGGCGACCGTATTCAGAAGAACGTTTGCGATCATGTTGCAGCCATGGCGGCACAGGCTTGGAGAGCCGATGGAAAATAAGCGGACATACTCTTTTGGATGTTTGGAGATATTCCGAAAAGACAGGCGTACCTGTGTCAGGCCCTGCACGTAATAGCGCATCATTAAAGCCCAGGCGATAAACTGGCTTATGCCCGTTGCGATTGCCGCTCCGCCAACGCCCATCTGAAGGCCGAAAATAAATAAGGGATCTAAAACCATATTTAAAACGCCTCCGGTCACCTGTCCGATCATGCTTTCTTTGCTTCTGCCTTCCGCGCGCAGACACTGGCTTAAGGCCAGGCTGCTGGCGGCGAACGGAGCTGCCGGCAGAAGAAAACGGCTGTAGTCCAG
>CANDFU010000015.1 GCA_947384095.1 uncultured Roseburia sp.
TCTGACAGCGTTCTCCTTCCGTATTGTTCATATTTTTCGGATAACCGAGCACAATCCGCTCCGCCCCGTACTCTTTTGCAATCTCCTCGATCTGCGCCAGCGTACGGCGAAGTTTTCCGGGAGCCTCCCTCCTTATAATCGTAAGCCCCTGCGCGGTTAATAAAAGCTCATCGCTGACGGCAACGCCGACAGTCTTTGAGCCGAAATCCAAGCCAAGTATTCTCATAATTACTCCGATGTCTTATCTCTGTACCCAGTTGTTGTTTCTGATATAGGCCCTTAATACTTCCTCCACCAGTTCGTCACGCTCCACCTTCATAATCAGGCTTCTTGCATTATTATGGCTGGTGATATAGGTAGGATCACCGGACATAATATATCCAACAATCTGATTTACCGGATTGTACCCTTTTTCGCTGAGTGCGCGGTATACGATTTCCAGCACATCACAGACCTTAAGCTCCGGCTCCTTCTCTACTCTGAAATACTGTGTATTATTGATATTCTGCATATTGTCACGCCCTTAATTTGCTTCTCAGAAAGCATTGCTGATTTTATTGTAATATAGTTTGTCCTAAAATTCAACCAAAAGATAGACGTCATCCGTCAATTGTTTTTCCAGTCTGCCGCGCACAAAACGGTTTTCCGGGTTCCCGTCGCCCGTTTTTCTTTTTACGGCCGCTTTTACATACTCTGCCGTAAATCCGATGAAGTATTCCTCTCCCTCAAAGGAAAATCCTTCCTCCAGCAGGACTTCGGTTTCTTTTCCGATCCACCCGTCTCTGTATTCTTTTGACATCTCCTCTGCAAGTGCGAGAAGCCTGGCGCTCCTTTTGGCTTTCACAGGTTCCGGAACCTGGTTTTTTTCGGCTGCCGCCCTCGTTCCCTCACGCCTTGAATATTTAAAAATATGCATCTCATAAAAACGGATCCGCGAAAGATATGCCACCGTCTCCTTAAATTCTTCCTCCGTCTCCCCTGGAAATCCCACAATCACGTCTGTTGTGACCGCCGGATGTAAAAAATAACGTCTGAGCAGCGCACATCCCCTCTCATATTCTGCCGTACTGTAATGGCGGTTCATCCGCTTTAACACGGCGTCACTCCCGCTCTGCAGCGACAGATGAAAGTGCGGACAGACCTTTGGCAGGCCGGACAGACGCCGGACAAACTCCTCCGTTACAATGCGCGGTTCAAGGCTCCCCAGACGGATACGCCGTATCCCGTCTATTGTATGCAGCCGTTCAATCAGGCTCAGCAGGTTTCCACCGTTGTCTGCGCCGTAGGAACTCAGATGGATCCCGGTCAGGACAATCTCCCGGTAACCGTTTCCCGCCAGACGCACGGTCTCGGCAATCACGTCCTCTTCCTGTCTGCTGCGCACGCGCCCTCTCGCATATGGTATGATACAGTAACTGCAGAACTGATTGCATCCGTCCTGTACTTTCAGAAACGCACGCGTGTGTTCCGCCGTCCGCGCCAGATGCAATTCTTCGTACTCCTGTCTGCCGTCTCCGATATCATCGGGAATCTCCTTTATTTTCTGTCCCGATTTTTCATATTCCGCAAGCAGCAACGGAAGCATATGCTTTCTGTTGTTTCCAATTATAATATCCGCCACCCCGTCGGCGAGAAGCTCCGCCTCTTTCGTCTGGACATGGCACCCCGCCCCCACGATCACGGCCCGCGGATTTTTCTTCCTGGCGCGGTGCAGCATCTGCCTTGATTTCCGGTCCGCAATCCCCGTGACTGAGCAGGTGTTTATGACATAAACATCCGCAGTTTCTGTAAACGGCACGATCTCATACCCGGCCTCCTGAAGCATCTGCTGCATGGCCTGCGTCTCATATGCATTTACCTTACACCCAAGATTGTGAAGCGCAGCTTTTTTCATTGTTATTCTCCCTTGTACTTCTTTTTCTGTTGACTTTTCTATATAAAACCCTTACTATAAATTTGAAATTCAAATTGTAAGTCTTTTAAGGAGGTTTCATAGCCATGAAAACAGTACAGATTTCATTAAATTCGATCGACAAAGTAAAGTCATTTGTAAATGCAATCACACAGTACGATTATGATTTTGATCTGATTTCCGGCAGATACGTCATCGACGCAAAGTCCATAATGGGTATCTTCAGCCTGGATTTATCCAAACCCATCGACCTTGCGATTCACGCAGAGAACAATGTTGACGAGATTATGGAGACATTAAAGCCTTACTTAATCTAAACGGCGGCACACACGCACAGGCAACGCCGTACATAGCCCGGGCGATGAGAACGGCAAAGAATCCTGCACCGCAGGATTCTTTTTATTTCACAGGAAGGATTTATTGCCGTCAAGCGCTTAAGCAGTCGTTTTCCTTTCAAATAAAAAGTCCTCCGGGCACGATTGCACTGCGTCGGAGATGAAGTGCGTCGCTAAAGCGCCCCGCCGCAGGCAGAGAATCCTGCACCGCAGGATTCTTTTTATTTCCCGTGAAAGCCCGTTCCGGTATTCTCTTCATCGCCATCCACACAGAGAACCTCCGCCGTATCGATGGCTTCCTTAAGCAGTCCGTCAATCTTCTCCGAAAGCCTTCTCTCATCGCTGCGAATCACATTCAGACTCGGTTTTGTCACCGGATGTTTCGCGACAAAGATCGTACAGCAGTCCTCGTACGGCAGGATCGATGTCTCATATGCGCCGATCTGTTCCGATCGCTCAATAATCTCCTGCTTGTCAAATCCGATGAGCGGACGGTATACCGGAAATGTACAGACGTCGTCCGTGGCCGCCAGCGACTGCATAGTCTGACTCGCGACCTGGCCGATACTCTCCCCTGTCACCAGGCCGAGGCACTTATCCTTTTCCGCAAAATGCTCTGCAATCCGCATCATATAGCGGCGCATAATAATCGTGAGTTCCTCGTGCGGACACTGTTCGTAAATATAGAGCTGGATTTCCGTAAAATTGACCACATACAGCTTTATCGGTCCCGCATACCGCGAGATAATTTTTGCCAGATCAGCCACCTTTTGTTTTGCACGCTCCGAAGTATACGGCGGCGCGTGAAAATAGACGGCCTCCAGCGTCACTCCGCGCTTGGCAATCATATATCCGGCAACCGGACTGTCAATACCGCCGGACAGCAGAAGCATCGCCTTGCCGTTCGTTCCCACCGGCATGCCTCCCGGCCCCGGTATCACCCTGGAATAAATATTGATTTCGTTGCGTATCTCCACATAAATCATCACCTCGGGCGCATGCACATCCACATGCGTATCCGGATACGCCTCTAAAATACGCTCGCCGAGCTTTGCATTGATCTCCATGGATTCCAACGGATAATTTTTCCGCGCCCGCCGCGCATTGACTTTAAAACTAAAATTTTTTTGGGGATATTCCGCGCCGACAAACCGGATAACCTCTTCTGCAAGGCGGTCAAACCCTTCGTCGGGCACCTGAACTACCGGGCAGATTCCCACAACGCCAAAAACACGCCTCAGCGCATCGACAACCTCGTCATAATCTTCCAGGGCTTCCGCCGCATCCACATAGATTCTTCCCTGCTCTCTGCGGACCGTAAAATCGCCCTCCACCTTCTTTAGCGCGCGGTGAAGCCGGCCCGCCAGCGCCTCTTCAAAAAGATGACGGTTCTTTCCCTTGATGGCAATCTCCGCATATTTGATCAAAAATGATTGGTACATCTCATTTTCCTTTCTTCTGTCAGCGTCATTTTCGCGTATATCTGCGCAGAAACGGTATGACCCTGCGCATTTCCTCCACCGCGTAATCAACCTCTTTATCCGTCGTCTCTGCACAGAAGCTGACGCGGATTGTGGACTCCTGCGCCCGCTTCGGAAGACCGATGCATTCTAACGTCCGGCTGGCAGAAGGCCGCGCCGACTTATTGGACGCGCATGCGCTCCCTGCAGATACATAGATCTGCTTCTCTTCCAGCGCATGCAGCATGACCTCGCTGCGCACGCCGTCTACCGTGACGCTGACGATATGGGGCGCCGCTTCCTGTCCCTCCGGACCGTTTATCGTCACACCCTCAATCTGCCCTGCGCCGTCGATAAACCGCTCCCGCAGCGCGTACAGATGCGCCGTTTTTGTGTCAAGATCTTCATAACTCTCCGACGCCGCCTCGCCTAACGCTGCGGCGCCCGGCACATTTTCCGTACCGGAACGCATCCCTCTCTGCTGGCCGCCTCCAAAAAGAATGGGCCTGATTTTCGCTTTCTCCCTGATATAGAGAAAACCGGTTCCCTTTGGCGCATGAATTTTATGTCCGCTGACCGATAAAAGATCCACCCCGAGCCTTTTCGGGAAAATGCGGTATTTTCCGTATGCCTGAATGGCATCCACATGAAACAACGTCTTCGGGTTTGCAGCGTGAATGACTTTCCCGGCCTCCGCGATCGGTTCAACGGCGCCGATTTCATTGTTTACCATCATAATGGAGACAAGAATCGTATCTTCTCTGATCGCCCCATGAAGCTCCTTAAGGGAAATCCTGCCGTCTTTATCTGCGCCAAGGTAAGTAACGTCAAATCCCTGCTCTTTCAAAAACTCCAGCGGCGCCAGGACCGACGCATGCTCTATCCCGGTCGTTATGATATGCTTTCCGGTTCTTTTGTTCGCCAGCGCCGTGCCGCAGATCGCCAGATTGTTCGATTCTGTCCCTCCCGACGTAAAAAAAATCTCCTTCTCATCCGCTTTCAGGGTCCCTGCAATCCTGGCGCGCGCCTCCCTTACGATATCCTCCGCCTCTTTTCCCCTGCCATGAAGAGACGAAGGATTGCCGTATTGCTCCGTCAACGCCTTAAGCATATACGCCGCCGCACGTTCGCTGCAGCGCGTCGTGGCCGAATTGTCCAGATATGCCTCCATTATTCCCTCCATCCGCACTCAATCCGATACATCAGAACCGACAACAGCGCCAGCCCTGCCGTCTCCGTCCTCAGAATCCTTCTCCCGAGTGAAATGCACGCAAACCCAGCCTGCCGGGCCATAAGAACTTCCTCCGGCGCAAAACCGCCCTCCGGGCCGATCAGGACACCGACGGAATCACCCGGACGGACAGCTTCAATGGCGCTGCGCGCCGCTTCCATTCCCCGCTCCTTTTCATAAGGCATAAGCTTCACGTCTAAATCCGCTGCAGACCGGAGCGCCTCTTTCAAATCCATCAGCTCCGTCACCTGCGGAATCACGCTCCGCTTCGCCTGTTTCGCCGCGCTCTCCGCGATTCCCTGCCAGCGGCTCCGTCTGGCCGCCGCCTTTTTCTCATCCAGCTTCACAACACAATTTTTCATCGCCACCGGTATCACAGCCGCCGCGCCCAGTTCCACCGCTTTCTGGACGATCAGCTCCATTTTGTCTCCTTTGGGCAGTCCCTGGAACAGATAAACCGGGCTCGCAAGCTCTGTCCCCTGCACATCCTCGCACAGGATCCGCGCCTTCACATCCCCTGCGCCGACTTCGGAAATCTCACAGAAATAGCTTTTCCCGTCCTGGCTGCTCACCCGGATTTCTTCTCCCGCTTTCATGCGAAGCACATTTTTAATGTGATTTACGTCCCCGCCCGCGATCGTCACCATCCGGCCTGTTATATCAGTACTTTCCACAAAAAACTGATGCATCACTTCTCCACTTTCCGCGCGGTGATATTTACCCATTCTCCCTGGTAATTGGTCTCCACGACAGTAAGTCCCGCATCCTCCAGCGCCTCTCGCACCGCCGCTTCCTTAAAGTCAATAATGCCGGAAGTGATAAAATAACCGCCGCTCTTTAACCTTGCCGGTATAACCGCCGCCATCGGAATAAGGACATCCGCCAGAATATTGGCCACAACGATGTCAAACCGTTCCTCGCCCACCTTCCGCTGCAGCGCCGCGTCATCGATGAGATTGCCAATGTAAAATGCGGATGAATGCTCCGCCAGGCCGTTGACCTTCATATTTTCCTGTGTTGAGCGGATGCAGTCCGCATCCAGATCGGTCCCGGCCACCTCGGATGCCCCAAGCTTTAAGGCCGCAATCGACAAAATCCCGCTGCCGCACCCCACGTCAAGCACCACGGGCGCCCGCATCCCCTTCGCACCCTGCCCGTCTCCGCGGATATACTTTATAAGCTGTCGCAGACACAGCTGGGTCGTCTCGTGTTTTCCGGTCCCAAACGACATCCCCGGGTCAATTTCGATCAGAAACTTGTCCTTATCCTCTTCCTTAAGCGTCTCCCAGGTCGGTTTGATCAGAATGTCACCCACCGAAAAAGAATGGAAAAACGCTTTCCAGTTGTTCATCCAGTCCAGATCCTGCGTCTGGCCCGACGTGATCACGCCGCTTCCTATATCCACAATCCTCCTGAGCTCTTCTATGCCGCGCCGTACCTGCCCTAACAGCTCCGCATGATCGCTCCCGTCATCCTCCAGATAGAAACTGACGCGGCTCACGCCGTCGTCGTCGGGCAGCTCCGGCAGAAAATCAATAAACATCTCCGCCACATCCGCCTCTGAAAGCGGCACCTTATCCTCAATCTCCACGCCCTCGATTCCCAGCTCCAGCAACAGCGGACCGATATAGTCCTCCGCCGCCGTCGTCGTCTCTATCGTATATCTGTTCCATTTCATGGGATAAAATCCTTTCTCCGCTCACCTGTTCATAAACCGCACAAATATTCAGCGTCTATCATAGCACAATGTCCGGGCATTTGTAAACATCTGCAATAAAAAAGAATCCGGCATAGGAATTACAGACGCTTTATCGCCTCTCTGCAGCGCTCTTTCCTATGAAATAAAAAGAATCCGGCAATGCCGGATTCTCCACGCCTCTCTCATGGTCTATTGATTTACAAATGCAGTAAAACGACCGAACGCATCCCTGCCCTCCGGCGTACACTTATATACCCCGGCGTCTTTCAGCACTTCCATAAACACCAGTCCGATTTCAGCCTGAATGATTTCATGCAGCTTTTCCGGAGTGACTTTCCCGCCCAGCCCCGGCGCTCCTACAGCCAGGCCGTATTTCGGGAGAAATTCCTCCACCCAGTCCGCATGTTTGCAGAGAACTTCATCGGCGCTGACGTCCGCCCCGTCCAGCAGCGCCTTCTCTAACGCGGCCATCTCATCTTTTAACCGGGCCGGCAGCACCGCGAGCCCCATGACTTCGATCAGGCCGATATTTTCTTTCTTGATATGGTGCAGTCTGGCATGCGGATGATAGACGCCCAGCGGATGTTCCTCCGTTGTGATATTGTTGCGCAGCACGAGATCAAGCTCAAAATCATCGCCGCGCCTGCGCGCGATCGGAGTGATCGTATTGTGCATCTCCCCGTCTGTCTCTGCAAAAATAAAAGCTGCCTCGTCCGAATAACCGCGCCATGCACACAAAATTTTATCTGCCAGTTCAATCAGCCTCTCCTTATCGCCGCAGCTGATACGGATGACAGACATCGGCCATTTTACGATACCGGCTTTTACATCATCAAATCCCGCAAAGGAAATTACCTTCTCAACCGGCGCCTTTGCCATTGCAAACTCGTAATGACCGCCCTGGAAATGATCGTGCGTCAGGATGGACCCCCCCACAATCGGCAGGTCGGCGTTGGAGCCGACAAAGTAATGCGGAAACTGACTGACAAAGTCCAGCAGCTTGCCGAACGTCGCCCGCTCGATCTTCATCGGCGTGTGCTCCGTATGAAACACAATACAGTGCTCATTGTAATAAACGTATGGCGAATACTGAAAAAACCAGTCACTGTCGTTGATCGTCACCGGGATAATCCTGTGATTCTGGCGGGCCGGATGATTGATCCGCCCCGCATACCCTTCATTTTCCCTGCAGAGCAGACATTTCGGATAACCGCTCTGTTTTACAAGCTTCGCGGCCGCAATCGCCTTCGGATCTTTTTCCGGCTTCGAAAGATTGATCGTGATGTCAAGCGTCCCATATTCCGTATCCGCCGTCCACTTTACATCCTTTTTGATACGGTATCTCCTGATGTAATCGGTATCCCGGCTCAGCTTATAAAAATAATCCGTCGCCGCCTGCGCCCCCTCTTCTTTATAAAGGCGGTTAAATTTCCGGATCACCTCGCCGGGTCTGGGCACAAGCATGCCCATAATTTTCGTATCAAAGAGGTCGCGGTATGTAATCGTATTCTCGGGAATCAGGCCTTCGGCTGCCGCATAATCGAGCATTTCCGCCAGAATCCCTTCCAGCGCCTCCTCGGCGCGCACCTGCGTCATCGGAATGCGCTCCTTATCCGCCTCTGCTACCGCGTCGTCCGGTTCATCCAGACCAAACAATTCCAGCAGGCGGTTGACTGTAAAACATTGATCCGCGGGTTCAATCAGCCCTGTCGCAAGGCCATATTCCGCCAGTTCAAAAATCCGTTCCTGAATCATAGCAATCCCCCCTCTATGCCAGCTTTACCGGGCCCGCGCCGATCTCAACCACATAAAAATCTGCCGCATACCCGATCTTTTCCCTGTACGCCGCGCCAACTTTATCGATAAAAGCATCAACGGCTTCATCCTTCACGATACTGACTGTACAACCGCCAAACCCCGCGCCTGTCATGCGGGAACCGATCACGCCGTCCACTTTCCACGCTTCCTCAACAAGCGTATCCAGTTCAACTCCTGTCACCTCATAATCGTCTCTCAACGATACGTGAGAAGCATTCATCAGCTCTCCGAACCGCGCTACATCATTCTTCTTCAGCGCCTCCACCGCTTTTATCGTTCTCTGGTTCTCATACACGGCATGCTTTGCGCGCTTCCTTAAAACTTCATCCCCGATGGCGGCTTTATACTTCTCAAACTGTTCTTCTGTCAGGTCGCCGAGCGTATTGATACCGATCGCCTCCCCGATCTGCGCCAGCGCACTCTCGCACTCACTGCGCCGCTCGTTGTACTTGGAATCACCCAGGCCGCGCTTTTTATTGCTGCAGGAAATCACAATTTTGGCATTTTCCAGCCTGATCGGCGCATAATCGTATTTTAAGGTCGCCGTGTCAAGAAAAATCGCATGCCCTTCTTTTCCCATCGCAATGGCAAACTGATCCATAATGCCGCAGTTGACGCCGTTAAAACGGTTCTCCGAATACTGGCCGATCAGCGCCAGATCCTGGTTTGAAACCTCAAATCCGAACAGATCCTTTAAAATAAATCCTGTCAGCACCTCGACCGACGCGGAAGAAGAGAGCCCCGAGCCGTTGGGAATATTTCCGAAGAGGACGAGATCCATACCATGCTCCGCCTTCATGCCCTTTTCGCCAAACGCCCATATAACGCCCTTCGGGTAATTTGTCCACCCCGCCTCTTTTTCCGGCTTTAAATCTTCGATCGACGATTCGATCACACCCAGATGCGAAAAATTCATCGAAAAGAAACGAAGCTTTTTATCGTCCCTCCTGCGCGCCGCGCCATATGTACCGATGGTCAGCGCGCAGGGAAACACATGCCCGCCATTATAATCCGTATGTTCACCGATCATATTTACGCGGCCTGGCGCAAAATAAACGCCGATGTCCCCGCCTTCCCCGTACAGTTCCTTAAATTTTTCCAATACCTTCTCCCAGATCATGCTCTTTCCTCCTGCACATTGTCTGACGCGGAGCCCGCACCTGAAGTGCGTACTCCTGATTGTAAGTTACGGTGCAATCGCCGCCGGTATTCGCAATCCGGCCTGTCCGTCCGATGTCCATAGCCGTGCGTGTGAACACGCCATCCAGGGCCACCGTCCGGAGCTTTCATTAGGAAACGCGGGCCGCATGGCCGTCCTGCCATGGAAACCGAAAGCTTTCATAACAACTTAAAACACATTATAGCGCACGTTTTTTCCTTTGCAACGGGGAAACGGAAACCTGCAACAAAGTTTCGGAAACCTGCAACATTTCTACATATGCTTTGTGCGCGCCGCCCCGCCGGAGCCGGCATAAATCTTTCATATCTCAAGCAGCTCCAGCAGTTCCTCCTGCGTCAGCCTGGAAAGCTGATTTGCATCCCCGCTGATAATCTGATCCGCCAGGTTCTGCTTGCTCTCCTGGAGCTTTTGTATTTTTTCCTCAATCGAATTTTTGATGATCAGCCTGTACACGGCCACTTTTTTGGTCTGTCCGATCCGGTGCGCCCGATCGGTCGCCTGGTTCTGCACCGCCAGATTCCACCATGGATCATAGTGAATCACGACGTCCGCTCCGGTCAGATTCAGCCCCGTCCCCCCTGCTTTCAGGGAAATCAGAAAAACCGGAATGTCGTTTCTATTAAACATTTTCACCATCTGTACCCTTTTTTCTTTTGGCGTGGCTCCTGTAATTACATAATAGCCGATCCCCCGGTCCTTCAGCTCTCTCTCAATGTGCTCCAGCATCGTCGTAAACTGCGAAAACAAAAGTATTTTATGCCCGGCCTCCATCGCGCTGACGATCAGATCCAGACAGGCGTTCAGCTTGGCCGAACCGCCATGATAATCCTCAAAACACAGCGAAGGATCGCAGCAGATCTGGCGCAGCCTGGTCAGCTCCCGCAGAATGACAAGCTTATTTTTCGCAAATTCCCCGGGATCCTGCTCCGCAATCGTATTGCGCATGTGGATGACCTGTGCGTCGTACAGCTTCTGCTGCTCTGCGGTAAAACCCGAATAACGCACCTCCTCCATTTTTTCCGGAAGATCCTTTAAGACATCCTCTTTCAGACGCCGCAATATAAACGGAGACACCATCCGTCTGAGACGCTCCGCGGCCTGTGCGTCCTCATGTTTTACGATCTGTGTCTCAAATTCCTTTCGGAATGCATCATACCGATATAAAAATCCGGGCATCAGATAGTCAAAAATACTCCAGAGCTCACTCAGGCGGTTTTCAATCGGCGTGCCCGTCAGGGCATACCGCGTCCGGCTGTTCACCAGCTTTACCGCCTTTGCCGCCTCCGTCGTGTGATTTTTGATATACTGGGCCTCGTCGATAATCTCATAGCCAAATTCCGCGTCGCCGTACGCCGCGATGTCACGTTTTAAAAGGTCATAGGAGGTGACGAGCACATCGTAGCTGCGGTAAGCGGCGATCATTTTGCGGCGCTCTTCCTGCGTCCCGGCCACCATACCGGCCTTAAGCTGCGGGGCAAACCGCCCGATTTCCTCATTCCAGTTAAAGACAAGGGACGCCGGGCAGACGACCAGAGACGGCTCCTTCCTCCCCTCCTCTTTTGCGGCGAGAAGAACGGCGAGAACCTGCAGCGTCTTCCCTAATCCCATATCGTCCGCTAAAATCCCGCCAAACCGGCAGCTTTCCAGCGTGCGCAGCCAGCGGTATCCGCTTTTCTGATATTTTCTTAAAACCTTTTTCATGGACTCCGGCTCTTCAAACTCTGAATCCTCGACGGCTTTAAAATTCCGGATCAATTGCTTAAAATGACGGTCGCGCGTGGCGTAGACATGCTCGTGTTCTTCCATCATTTTATCGAGGTAGAGCGCACGGTATGCCGGAATCTTCATTTTTCCCGCGACAAATTCTTTCGGCTTCATGTGCATGGATTCCATCAGTTCCGCGAGCATCCCGATCGCATCTTCTTTTAAATCCAGAAAATCGCCGCTCTTTAAACGATGGTATTTTTTCTTTTTCCGGTAACTCTCAAGCACCGCAAGAAGTTCCTCCTGCGGAATATCCTCCGATGCAATTTTAAGGTCAAGCATGCCGCTCTGCAGGGATACGCCGACTGTAACCTTTATCTTCTGCGCCATATTAAGACGCCGGAAACGGTTTGTGCTCTGTACCTCCCCCCAGGACATGAGCTCCCCGATTCCCTCGCACAGAATCCGGTAAACCGCGTCTTCTTCCCCGTTACAGTGAAATTCATCCGTTTCGGAATTATAATCGGAAAAATATTTCTGCACCGCATACAAAATTTCATGTTCCCTGAAGTCATCGCGAAAACCTTCTAAAACTTTTCCGCTCTGCGGGTGCGCATCCATTACGGACACTTCCCTGTCTCCGTAAACGGCCCGCGCCCTGCAGGTGACATTCTGATCTTCCGCATCCAGATAAAACACAAAACGGACTTCCGGGCGCAGGTATTTATGAATTTCCTCCGCATCTTTTTCCTCCACCTCGACATACTCCATAAGCACCGGAAGCACCGTATAATAAAACGCCTGCATCTGGTTTCTTCCGACCAGAAACGAAGCCTCCCCGCCGGCCGACTGCTCCAGAAGGGGTTTTACGCCCTCTGAAAAGTCCGGGTCCATACGCAGAAATTTCTGCCTGTCGATATAATAAATATAATTCTGCCCTTTTATCATCTCCGGCGCCGTACAGGAGATAAAGACCCCTTCAAAAACACCCGTCTTCTCCTGTACCGCCTTCCCGATTGAAAGCCTGATCTGCGGATTCCCTTCCCGGAAAGAAAGCAGCTCTTTCTTTCCGGAAGAATCCGTCTTATCTTCGTACTCCACCTTCTCATTTTCCGACACTACAAAAAAATCATCCAGCCGCCGGCCAAATAATGCGATATCCTGCTTAATCTCCGGTATTTCATTGTAGTAGATCCGGCTGTCCTCATACAGATGGCTGGTAAATTCCCTCTGTTCCGCGACAATTTTCCGGATATATTCCACGTACGTCCGGCTTTCCGGAGTGAAATTTTCAATATTGTGGTTTAGGACCGTGCTGCTTCCGTACTGCGCGTTTTCTCCGTTTCTGACATGCTCCGTAAATTTAGTCAGATTTTTTATCACAAACAGCTTTCCCCCCTGCATGCCGACCTTAAACGACACAAAGAGACTGCCATATTTTTTCTGAAGTCTCGGCCGGAGCAGCATGGTCTTCGGCTGCAGATTATCCTTCGCCATAAATCCGGCC
>CANDFU010000016.1 GCA_947384095.1 uncultured Roseburia sp.
GCGGATAATCGTACGCGTCACGACCGGAGCCGGAACCGTATTGACCAGCATCGCCGCTCCCATAGCCTCCTCCGGCCCGAATGCAAAATCAGCCGCATAAAAACCGTCTTTTTTTGCCTCTTTGCGAACCTCGCGCCGTCTTGCAAGCACCGTCACCCTTGCGCCCAATGCGCGAAGCCTTGCCGCAATTGCCTTGCCGCAGCAGCCATAGCCCGTCACAATGATTTTCGCCTCGTCAATATTGTAAGGACTGTTGTTTACGAGCTCCGCGATGGCGCCTTCCGCCGTCGCCACTGCGTTTTCTTCCGTCACAACCGCATCCTCCATAAAATCAAGGTAATGAATATCACGCCGCTTTAAAATCTCTGTCTGCTCTTCGGAGAAGCATCCGCCCAGCACCAGAGTGCCGTTGATCAGATTTTTATTTAATATATCGTTTAATGTTTTCTGTTCCGGAACCTTCGACACTGGTATCGGAAGTATAAGCATATCCGCCTCCACCAGAAAGCCTTTCAGTTTATCGAGCTGCTCTGACGCCGTCCCGCTGTTTCTGATATCCAGGCAGCGCACATTGAGTCCTTTTTTTGTCAGTATTTCGGCCAGATACACCTGGCGCATATCGCTAATAAGAAGAATTGTCTGTCTGTTCATAAAAAATTACGCTCCCTTCCATGTATTATATGAAAGGGAGCGCTCTCAGGTGCCACGCCGCTTAACGCATTCACACAGATCTTTCTGCGCTGTCAATGACGCCCATCGCTCTGTTGTATATTGCCGGGTCAATGCTTGCCGCTTCTTCCCGATATAATTCCTCCATCCCTTGCCTGATCCAGTCAATCCACTTCTGCTTTTCCTCCCGCGTCCCGGCCCCTTCCTTTTCCCTCAGCGCCCGGGTAACCGCACGGAATATAAGCGTTTCAACCGCTTTTGGCTTATCGCTTTCCAGTCTGCGCAGATCATAATTCAGCTCCACCTGCATTCCGGCCTGCCTGGCCTTCTCAAGGATCTGCAGGCACTCCCGCGCCGTCTGATAACTAACGCGGAATTCGCCAATATCGCTCGTGTTCCAGACAACCAGCAATGCCTCCTCCAGTGTCTTCCTGTCGCTCTCTGCATATCTGCGCGCATACTTCTTCCAGTCCGTCCACCCGGCGTCGCCCAGCATCTGCTGCCTCCGCCTGTATGCGGCGCCCTCGGATTCCCGCTTTGATCCCAGAATCTTCTTTCCAATCCAGAAAGCCAGCAGAGCAAAAAGAAACGTCGCCGCCGCGCTGCCGGCCCTTTCTCCCGTCGTGACTGACATTGTTTTATCCACAAGCATCCAGACTGCAACTCCTGCAAAAGTCACGCTTCCCAGAATAAACATAATACCGATGTACCGGCGGAGAAAACGTAAAATCTTATCTACAATCCTCATAACTGCATTCCCTCTCCAACCTGCACCGCTCTTATCCGGCACATACCGCATTTTTCAGAAAGAAACCGGGTTCAATATGGCCTGTAATCAATTTCTGCAGCGCGGTTGAGAAGTTCCATCCCTTTCTGAAACATATCCTGATCAATATATAGAGACTCTTTCCGATATATCTCTTCCATTCTCTGTATACCCCAGCGGATCCACTCCTGCTTCTCTCCATCCGTCGGCGCTGCGTGGGCTTCCTGTACGGCCCTCGTGGATATACGGAACAACAGCTCGTTTATCGCGACCGTTTTTTCATCTTCCAGCATCTGCATATCGTACGCCATCCCTACAGACGCTCCACCGTTTTCCGCCATCCCGAGCAGCTGAAGACATTCCCTCGCCGTCTCGTAACAGATGCGCAGTTCCTCCTCCTGATCGGCATGATGCATCTGTTTAACCGCCTGCTGCAGCGTTGCTGTGTCGTCCGCCGCATACCGCCTTACATATTTGTCCCAGCTCAGCCTGAGATTTCCACTCAGCATCCGCTCCCGCCGCCGGTGCGCAGTGCGCTCGTTTTCGGGTTTCGGTCCCATAAGCTTCCTTCCGCACCACCAGAAGAGCACTGCCATAACGATCCCTACAACCGCCGCTCCGATTTTCTCTCCCATTGAGGCATCCACCGTATGATCCATCAGATTCCAGATCACACCAAATATACATATCGGGCTGGCCAGAATCAACAGGACACCGATAAGTCCCCCGACAATATGATACAGACCTTTTAACAATTTCATGACATGCCTCTCCTCTGTACGTCTCAAAATTCTCTTTTGTTTCCCGTCATCGCCGCTTCACCGCCCGTCAGGCGATATCCTCTCCCGGTTCTCCCAGGCTGATTTCAATCAGACGCAGGTCTGTCCCTATTGCCTGTATCGCATGTGTTTTTCCTGCCGCAATACTGACCGTCGCCCCCGCCGTCAGATCCACCTCTATGCCCTCGAGAAACAGCTTTCCCATACCGGAGAGAACCGTGATCGTCTCCGTATGCGTCCGGTGCATATGACGCGGCGTCTCTTTTCCGGCTACCACCTTAACGCGCTTTGTGACACTGCGGATCCCGTCGTCCTCGTCACTGTCTATCGTCTTGATCGTTCCCCAGCGGCGTTCCTCATACCGTGAAGTATCTTCCATATGTTCCAGACACGTTTTGATATAGGAACTCTGATGCTTGTCCGCCACAAGAATCCCATCATGAGAGGCTGCGACCACCAGGTTTTCGGCGCCCATAATAACCATCGGGATACCCAGCATATTGATGGCATGACTGTTTCTGCAGGTATCATCCCAGACAACATTTCCAATGCCCTTCTCCGGCATCTCCTCCGTCAGCGTATTCCAGGTCCCCAGATCCTTCCAGATATCATGATACCGGATTACCGCAATATCATCCCAGTTCTCCAGGACTTCATAGTCAAAACTCTGCTTTGGCAGCCGCTCATAATCTGCCGTCATCTGACCATAATCCATATCGACGCCATATTTTAAGGCCCACTCGGCAGCCAGTGAAAGCTTAAAGCAGAAAACACCGCAGTTCCAGAGGGCGCCTTTCCCTGTCAGCGCTTTCGCCGTTTCCTCATCCGGCTTCTCTTGAAATCCTTCCACTCTGACCAGGCTGTCGCCGCTTTCATCCGTTTCCACTCCGCCGCCCTGCTCCGGTATGATATACCCGTATTTTGTCGACGGATAGGTCGGCACGCCTCCCAGGAGGCCGATCGTCCGCTTTTCCGCCCCGATCGCTTTCCCCAGCCTTTCAACCCGCCGGAAGAAATCGCCTGTGGTATAGGGATCCACCGGAAGAAATGCGACGACGTCGTCCGGATCCGCCCCCTTTTCCGACAGCAGATAAGCGCAGGAAAGCATAACCGCCGGAAACGTATTGCGCCGCATCGGCTCCACCGCCACCTCCGCCGCATCTTTAAGCTGGCTTTCGATCAGCTCTACCTGCGCGCTGCTCGCACAGATCACCGTATTTTCCGCAAGCCCGGCATCCGCAAGCTGCCCGTACACCCGCTGCAGCATGGAACATTTTTCCGCACGTGCACTGCGTCCGCCCACTTGATCATAATTCATCAGTTTAATGTATTGCTTGGAACAGAGATCATTGGAAAGCGGCCATAAGCGTTTGCCCGAACCGCCCGATAACAGAACAATATACATCCCCATCCTCCTCTCCATCGTATCTATCCGGCACGCCGTCGGCGGGCCGGACTTTCATCAGCGCTCCGCTCTCATCGGGTTGTTCAGAAAATCCTCGTACGCAAGCCGTATTCCGTCTTCCAGCTTTGTCTTATACTTCCATCCCAGCCCTTCCAGTTTACTCACATCGAGAAGTTTTCGCGGCGTTCCGTCGGGCTTTGACGCATCCCATCGGATCTCCCCTGTGTAACCGATCACCCGCGCCACGGTCTCTGCAAGCTCTCTGATCGTCAGCTCTTCCCCGGTCCCCAGATTTACGGTCTCATTGCCGCTGTAATTGTTCATCAGGAAAACGCAGGCGTCCGCCAGGTCATCCACATACATAAACTCACGAAGCGGCGTTCCGGTTCCCCAGCAGGTCACCTCCTCCGCCCCCGTTTCCTTCGCCTCGTGAAAACGCCGGATCAGCGCCGGGAGAACATGGCTGTGTTCCGGATGGTAATTATCATTCGGACCATAAAGGTTGGTCGGCATCACCGAAATATAATCCGTTCCGTACTGGCGATTCAGATATTCGCAGTATTTCAGCCCGCTGATTTTCGCCAGCGCATATGCCTCATTCGTCTCCTCCAGCGAGCTTGTCAGAAGGCAGCTCTCCGGCATCGGCTGCGGCGCCATACGCGGATAGATACACGATGATCCCAGAAACATCAGTTTTTTACATCCGTTTTTCCACGCCTCATGAATCACATTCATTTCCAGAGTCATATTTTCATACATAAAATCCGCCAGAGCGCCGCTGTTGGCCACAATGCCGCCGACCTTCGCGGCTGCCAGAAATACATAATCCGGTTTCTCATTCTCAAAAAAACGCTCCACCTCATCCTGTCGGCACAGGTTTAACTCCGCATGCGTCCTCGTGATGATATTGCGCCAGCCGTCTTCCTCAAGCCGGCGTATAATCGCGGAACCGACCATTCCCCGGTGGCCGGCCACATATATTTTTGCATCCTTTTCCATCATATCCGTTCACCTTTTCACCTTTCCCGTCTAAAATATCGTCACTCCGCCGCCACCATCTTCATGTCATGTCGCACCATGATCTTAACCAGCTCTTCAAACGTCGTCTTTGTCGGATTCCATCCGAGTTCTGTCCTTGCCTTGGTGGGATCTCCCCAGAGATTAACTACGTCCGTCGGCCTGTAAAACTCCTTCGACACCTCGATCAGAACTTTTCCCGTCGCTTTGTCAATCCCTTTTTCTTCTACCCCTTCCCCGGAAAACTCCAGCTCGATTCCGGCTTCACGGAACGCAAGCTCACAGAACTCCCGCACGGAATGCTGCTCCCCGGTCGCAATCACAAAGTCTTCCGGCACATCATTCTGCAGAATCAGCCACATACACTCCACATAATCTTTTGCATACCCCCAGTCACGCAGGGAAGAAAGATTTCCCAGATACAGCTTCTCTTGTTTTCCCTGCGCAATCCGCGCAGCCGCAAGCGAAATCTTTCTGGTCACAAACGTCTCGCCGCGGCGCTCCGATTCATGGTTAAACAAAATCCCGCTGCAGCAGAACATATTATAGGCTTCGCGATACTCCTTGACAATCCAGAATCCATACTGCTTTGCCACCGCATAGGGACTGTACGGATGAAACGGCGTCGTCTCACGCTGCGGAACCTCCTCCACTTTACCATACAGCTCGGAAGTGGAAGCCTGATAAATCCGGCAGGTCTTCTCAAGGCCACACATGCGCACGGCTTCCAGCACGCGCAGCACTCCCGTCGCGACCACGTCCGCCGTATATTCCGGCACTTCAAAGCTGACCTGTACGTGCGACTGAGCCGCCAGATTATATATCTCGTCCGGGCGGATCTCTCCCACCAGACGCACGATGCTCATCGAATCCGATAAATCACCGTAGTGCACAAAAAAGCAGGGATCATCATTGAGATGATCAATCCGCTCCCGTTTCTCCACAGAAGTACGGCGCACCATCCCGTGTACCTCATATCCTTTTTCCAGAAGAAGCTCCGCCAGATAGCTTCCATCCTGTCCTGTCACACCTGTAATCAACGCCTTCTTTTTCATGTTCTGTTCTCCTTCCAAATTGTTCTATAACTATTTTGCTGACATGCAAAACGACACCGTTGTTTAGGATAGTCCAATTTTTTGTTTTTTACAATTGAATATATTGGCTTAAAATAGTATTATATTGCTATGAGTAAAACTTTTTTTGAAAAATACAAAACCTCTGAGGTTACCAACACAAGAAGCGTCATCAACACGCCCTCCGCTTTTACGCGTGAAAATTTCTTCCATATCCAGGAAGCCGGCTATTTAAAAAGCTTAAAACCGCATTTAAGCAGGAGAAGCGGTCTTGCGTCCTACCTGTTTTTTATCGTCCTTTCGGGCAGCGGTACCGTCACTTACCGCCAGCCGCCAGCCGCCGCGAAAAACAAACAGGACGCTGCGGCGCGGGATTCCGTCTTTCCGGGAAAACGTGACGGCAATCCGGCAGATACAATTGCCGCCGCCCATGCCGGAGACTGTTTTTTCCTCGACTGCTCGGGAGAATACACCCATATCAGCACCGAAAACGACCCGTGGGAACTTCTCTGGATTCATTTTTACGGCCCGCAGGCCGCCGCTTACTACAGCTGCTTCCGTGAAAGGGAAAACTGGCACTTTCGTTCGGGGCATCTTGCGGAACTGACTGCCTCTATCCAGAATATCATCCGCTATCACGAAGAACCGACCGACGACACCGACCTCCTGACGGCCCAGCAGATCGTAACGATCCTGACGCTTGTCTGCACCGGTTCCGACGACAAAAATGAACCGCTCTCAGATAAGCTTAAGAATATCCTGCACTATCTCGATGAACACTATACGGAAAAAATCTCGCTGGACAGCCTCGCAGAACTTTTTTTTATCAGCAAATATTATCTTTCCCGCGAATTTAAAAAACAATTCGGGACAACCGTCATTCAGTATATCCTGGCCAGAAAGATCTCCCATGCCAAGGAGCTGCTGCGCTACAGCACCTCCTCCATCGAGGAAATCTCCCGGCTCTGCGGCGTGGAAGATGCCAGCTACTTCAACAAAATATTTAAAAAAATGGAAGGATGCACTGCATCGGAATACCGCAGGCGCTGGTAGCCCCTTACAGTTCCATCCCACCCGGCCGATAACCGTACTTCGTATTCCGGAGTATCCTTCTCTCCGGCTGGTCCAAAACACCCAGAAAGATATATGAAGTCCGGGCTTTTTATTTACAGGACCGGCGCATTTTGTTATAATTCAGATGAGATTCCATCATGATACAGTACATTCCAGACGGAAAGGTTAACTCATTATGAAAGCAGAAAGAAATTCAAGTTTTGAGCTGCTCCGGCTCCTGTGCATCTTCGGCATTGTGGTGATGCATTCTTTTGCAGGCATTGACACCTCGTCCTCCCTCGTCAATACCGAAGTTCATATTTTTTTTAATTCCCTGTTCAACACAGGTGTGACCTGCTTTATCTTAATTTCCGGCTATTTTGGCATTCGGTTTTGCCTCGAAAAATTAATCCGTCTGGACATTATGATTATTTTCTTTTCTGTATGCAGCACGCTACTTCTCGAAGATTTCGGCCCGAAGAGTCTGATAAAATCCCTGATTCCCGTATTGTCACGGCGGCACTGGTTTATCACCTGTTACTTCGCGCTCTGCATCCTTGCGCCGTTCTTAAATGAAATCCCCAGACGGTTAGAGCAGGCAAAATTCCGCAATCTCCTGCTGGTATTGCTTCTTCTGCTCTCTTTTATTCCCACTCTCACGACTTACGATATCATGCAGGACGCCGGAAAAGGCCTTGCCGATTTTGTGATGATCTATCTGATCGGCCGCTATCTTGCCCTCTACAAGACACAGGCACACTGTAAAAAAGCCCTGTCTGCAGGATTTGTCCTGTGTATTCTTTTCATTTTTATTTTTGACAGCGCGCTCACGCTTTGCCACGGCGGCGTCCTCTACAATACGTTTTCCAGGGACTGCTCAGCGTTTATCATCCTGGCGTCTGTTCTGTTACTGCTCCTTTTCCGCGAGATTCAGTTTACAAGCCGCACATTAAACCGCATTGCGCGCAACGTACTGGCAGTAACTGTCCTGGATAGCACACTTCAGGCCGTCTTCAGCCGTTTTATCGACCTGAACACGTATGGCGGCAGCCGTCTGCTCCCCTTACTGATCCCGGCCTATGCGCTGGCTATTGTAGCCGCTGCCATTCTGCTGAACGAAATACGGACATTAACCATCGGCCGTATTGATCTGCCGGTCTCGGAATCTCTGGCCAGGCTCTGGTACAGCCTGCAGGACTTTATCCTGAAACGGATACCCGGAATCCTTTCCATGCTGATAAAACCAAAGTCCTGATACAGAACGTTTCGTTCCCCATGCCAGCCGACGCCGCCATAATCAAAGCTTCACCGCAGACAGATAAAGGCGAAAGCATCCCGCTTTCGCCTTTACAATTTCCCATCGCAGCTCACCGCTTTTTCAAAATTATTTTTTTTCCGATATCAATCACTTTACCGACAATCAGGGAACCGCACATCGATGCTGCAATCCGCACGACATGATACAACACATAACCGGCCGCCGGCAGGGCGGCAACATCGAAAAAGCGCCCTGCAATGATCCCGAAAAGCTCCAGGCCAAGGATATGAAATCCAAGCAGAATCATCGTATTCTGCCCGACATACGCCAGAAACCCGCCCACAGGCGTCTCCTGCACCAGCTTCGCAATCCAGATGCAGACTAAAGTACCGCTGATCCCGATCAGAATATAAAACGGAACGCTCCACCGCTGATAGACGCCATACTCACGAATCGACGTATTCAGCCCCGGATTGACTGTGACGAGCACAACGTACAGCGCCAGCAATCCGACAAACCATCCGGCCCCCCGCTTTTTCTCAAAAAAAGAGGCGCGCTCCAGCAGAGTCCCCGTTATCATAAAAAGCGTCCCCACAAACGCGATATCCACGCTCCACGGAAGCAATACCGGAAGCTCGGCCAGCGCCATTGTGATCACTGTCAGGATAAGAAAACAGCCGATCAGATACTTCCTGCTCTCAAGGCATTT
The DNA here is from genome assembly GCA_947384095.1 of uncultured Roseburia sp. Classification (GTDB taxonomy): domain Bacteria; phylum Bacillota; class Clostridia; order Lachnospirales; family Lachnospiraceae; genus Roseburia. The sequence continues at coordinate 8,730 of CANDFU010000016.1, forward strand.
ATCGATCACCAGATAAAACACAAGGCTCGCGGTAAAAAAAGACGTCAGATACCAGGTTGCACTGTTTGCCACGTCAAAAAAGAGGACATTCTCCTCCCAGGCCGTCGTCGTCGTGTCATAGAGACAGGCCCGCGAGTACAGAATCCCCAGCGCTGAAAACCGCGTCTCCGCCATCGTACGTCCTGTCAGCGCATAAAAGAGCAGCAGAACGCCATTGTATCCGAAATATGGGATCAGCAGGCGCCCGGCCTTTTTCTTAATATTTTCCGCATAGCTTCGCCCCGGCCGGTACAGATAGCCGGAGAGAATAAAAAAGATCTGTATGAAAAAATAGATCAGATACTTGCTCAGCCCGCAGCTGTGCGCAATGATCACCAGCATCATCGCAATGCCGCGGGCTACGTCCAGATATTTATATCGCTTCATGACTTCGCCACATTCTTATTTACAAACAGATAATTCGTACAGGTAAACAGCTCCAGAATCTCAAAATACGCTTCTATCCGATACAATCCGTCAATCAGGACACGGTATACCTCGTAATCCTCGTGCAGAAGATTCCAGAAATCGCGGAAATACGTTCTGGAATCAATATTGCAGCCGCCAAACTCCATCTGTATCGCACGTATCCGCCCGTCGGAGAGCATCCTTCCTCCCCCGCGCAATGCATTCAGTTCATTGCCCTCGATATCCATCTTCAGAAAATCGATGTGGGAAATATTGTGCTCCTCGCAATAATGATCCAGCGTGTTCAGCCTCACCGTCTCTTTCCTGGAACTGTCGACTCCCTGACGCTGATACAGACTGGCCAGCCCGGAGCCTTCTTTGTCAAAAAAGAGAACATTCTCCGAACAGGCATCGCTCAGCCCAAAATGATTCAGTGTCACATTCGGAGACTGAATGTTTTGAGACAGAATCGCAAAGGTCCCTTCCGCCGGCTCAAAGCAGTGAATCCTCGGATCATGAAAATGATTCAGCAGCTCCTGCGCGTACATCCCGACATTGGCCCCGACGTCAAACAGGACCGGCTGCTGCTGCCGTGCAACATGCTCCTTTACATACTGCATGACATACTTCTCCCCACTGCTCTCAAACCCGCCTCCGTTTCCCACGTTCATGCCCATCAGGGACGCCCTGAACATTTTCCGCCAGAAAACATAATATCTTTTTTTTCCGACAAAAGGCCTTAACAGCTTTTCCTGTAAACCACCCATATTCATCCTCCACGCAAACACATGCCACGATACATTTTACCTATTATAGTAAAAAAGAACCTCTCTGTCAACAAAACACGACAGACGGCGTTCCGGGATCGTTCGATCTCTCCCCTCCGGGAAGTCTGCACCGCCCCTGCTTACCCTCCCCGGCCGCATCTTATCCGTGCCAGCGCGCACATCTCTTCCACACCCCTGTACAAAACCGATACAAAACCCCGGCCAGCCACTCTTCCGGCCAATGGAAAAAAAATCTGCGAAACGCCTCGATCACCGAACCCGCCGCAATCATCGCAAGTGCAAGCCCGGCCAGAATCAGATGATAAATCCCGCTCTCATTCCACGCCTGATAGTCGGTCAGATAACGAATCGTCCCTTCGCGCAGCGTCCACTCCATAATAAAAATGGCAGGCACGTACGCTGCAATGCGGTTCACAATCCGATTCCCGGACTTCATGTCCGCAAAAATCAGAAACGCAAGCACCGCTTCGCCGATGATAAACAGAGTATTATCTCTGGCAAAACGATTCTGCACGGTCCCCGTCACCACATAGAGCGCGGCATTCAGCGCAAAATTCACCGACGCAAGCACCGCAAAAGCAGCGGCAAGCCTCCCTCTCCGATACCTTCCGGCCACCCGCGCAATACGAAGATAGCGCCCGATCAGATACAGCATCACCATCTGCACGATGCCTTTTCCACCATCCCCGGTAATGTCAAAAAAGAAAAACGTGGTGACGCCCGAAAACACAAAAAGCATCACGGCCAGAAGCTCTCTTAACCGCCGCTCCCCAAGTTTTTCCACCGCCTCATTTAAAAACGGCGAGAGCGCCGCCAGCGCAAAATAACAGGTAAAATACCAGGAACGCTTTCCGATCACAGGAAAAAGATAAGACAGAATCTCCTCGCCGCCCCCCGCAGTGCCCCATACAAACTGCAATGCAAGCCCGATCCAGCAGTAAAAGATCAGCATCAGATCCAGCTTTATCATCTTTTTTCCGTCCCATTTTACGCCGAAATACCCGGAAATCAAAATAAAACAGGACACTCCGATATTCCCGATGCTGTCCGCCGCAATCGCAAGCCAGGCATTGATCCCGTCTCCCCCAAAGCTGCCCGCCCCGTGCATCCAGAATATCAGAAACAGACACAGAATCCGGAACAGCTCTATACTTGAATTTCTTCCCGTTTTTTCTCCGTTCATACGCGTGCCTCATCCCTTCTATCCGTTTTGCAGCTGCGCAAAGTCCTGCTTTATCATCGCGCGCTCCCACAGATACGGCTGAATCCGGTTCCAGATATCCGCTGCCGCGTGAAGCGTGCCGTCCCCGCCGTCCAGAAACTGCCGCAGATCCCGCCGCACGCCCTCCGGGTCTTTGATCAGATCACAGGCCGCAAAGGCAGCGTCCGACACCGTGTCCTCAAAAAATTCCCGATACGGCCCGCGCATCCAGTCTGCAAGCGGCGCATTGAACCCCAGCTTTGTCCTACGATAGCAGACTTCTTCCGGCATAAAAGGCGCACAGGCATCCCGCACAATGGATTTTGACCATCCTCCGTGGAGCTTCGAGCGCCAGCTTAAGGAAAATGCAAACTCCACAATACGATAATCCAGAAACGGCATCCGTATCTCTATGCCGGACGCCATGCTGTCCCTGTCATAATTGCGCAGGAGCGTCGGCAGAATCGTCTCATGCGTGGACACAAACAACGCCTTATTCAGATTATCCAGCCGCTTCCAGTTCGGATGCCCGGCATAGGCACTGTGCACATCGTCCCTTCCCAGAAGCTTTTTCGCCCGGTATTTCAACATATACCTGTGATAGAGCTTATTCCTCTGCCGCTTAAATTCCGGGCTCCCCTTCCGGATCCCCTCCTCAGAGTTCTGGTTTAAGTACGCCATCGTAATCATGTCGGTTTCCGCCCGGTTTCCCGCGTCGGGATAAGCTTTTAACACATCAAAACCGTAACCCGCAAACAGTTCATCCGCCGCATGGCCGTCCAGTGAAACCGTAGTGCCGTCCCTGCGCTCGCTCCGGTAAAGCTGCATCATCGGAACCTGCGGATTTCCCCAGAGCTCTTCGAAACAGTATAACTGCCGCAGAAAATCCCCCTCAGAAACCGCCGTATCCACATTCATAAACGTGTGCGGAATGCCGAGATAATCCGTGACGGCCTTCGCATACTTCGTCTCGTCCAGCTCCGTTCCCGGAAAGCATGCCACATAGGCGTGCTGCCAGTCATGGTTCGCGCGCTCGTCCCTGACATTTTTCGAAATATGAGCCATTGCACAGATCGTCGCAGAAGAATCAAGGCCGCCGCTCAGGCCCGTTCCCACCGTCACGTCGCTCCTCATGCGCAGCTTTACCGCATCCAGAAACAACCCGCGGAACTGCTCCACCTGCTCTTCGTAGGATTCCGGCACCGTCGTGAGATGGTCGAGCGTATTCCAGTAGCGTTCGATCTTCAGCTCCCCGTCCCGATACCAGGCGTTATGCCCCGCCGGGAAACGTCTGATCCCACGAATCAGACACTCCGGCCGGTTCTCATAGTGGTTGTCCGCAAAATAACGCTCAAACAGCTCCCTGTCCGGTTCCACCTTCCCCAGCATCGGGATCAGCGCTTTCATCTCTGATGCAAACGCCATCCCGCCGTCCGGAAACTCCGTGTAAAACAATGGCTTTACCCCGAAACGATCCCTGGAAAAAAACATCTGCCGCTCCTTTTTGTCCCAGATTGCAAATGTCCACATCCCGTTAAATCGTTCCACACACGCGCTTCCCCACTCCGCAAACGATGCCAGTATCACCTCAGAGTCGCTTTCTCCCCGGAACTGATGCCCTTTTTGTCTGAGTTCGTTGCGAATCTCG
>CANDFU010000017.1 GCA_947384095.1 uncultured Roseburia sp.
TTTCCGCTTCCCGGCTCATCAAATCCGAACGCCGCGAGCTCTTCCGCGGTAAATCCCATGACAAACGGCTTTTCCCGGTAAAGGCGTCCGGCTGCCTCCGCCTTTTTCATCCGGACGCCGGCCGCAGACGCAAAAAACGCTTCCACAAGAGATACCTTTACCAGCTCCTTTGCCTCCTTTGTGAGCTTCCCGTCCGCGAGCATCTTCTCGATCTGCATCTTTACGGGCACTCCCGAATTAAATTCACAGCATTCCATCACACGGTGCATGGCGGTGCCGCGAAGGGCGCCGCGGCTGATCTCCCCTTCCGCCTCTTCCTGCCCGCGTGCGAAAGGCGGAATATAGGGTACGACCTCCTCCCGCACAAACAGCGGCACAGCCTCTTCCTGCTCCCGTTCAAAATGCTCCCGCATCGCCCTGTGCTTTAACTCCGAGACAGAATATTTATTCTTCCTCATCAGATCGGACCGATTCGGATAGCAGAAGGAAAACCGTCTGTCAAGCGCTTCCTTAAGCCCGGCGTCTGCTCCCTCAATCTGCTCCATGCAGATTTCCCTGTCAAAAGCAGACCCGATCTGTTTTTCCATCTCCGCGACCGCAAGCTCTGCGACGCCTGTCACTCTGATCTCATACCGTTCCCCGTAAGCACAGAGCGCGGGAAGAATCCAGTCCAGATATCCGGACGCGCTCTCCCGCTCCAGATAGGAAAGCGTCTTTTGCTCCGTCCCCGCTTCCCCTGAAAAAGCCGCCTTCCTGACTTTCCCAAGCGTCCCGGCAGCGTCCTTCACACCTCCCGTCAGAATCAGTTTTTCCCTTGCACGGGTCAGCGCCACATAGAGAACCCGCAGCTCTTCTCCCAGATTTTCCAGCTCCGTCTGCTTCGCAATCGCCTTTTTCATAATCGTCGGCGATTTGACGCGGCGTTCCCCGTCCATACAATCAAGCCCCATCCCAAGCTCCGGATGCAGAACCATGCGGCTCTGGACGTCCCGCCGGTTGAAATGTTTTCCCAGCCCGCAGACAAAGACAACCGGAAACTCCAGCCCCTTACTCTTATGGATACTCATAATGCGCACGACGTCCTCATTTTCCCCTGTCAGGTCCGCCTCCCCGAAGTCTACATCGTATTTATGTAGTTTATCGACATAGCGCACAAAATGGAACAGTCCCTTATAACTCGTATTTTCGTATGCAATCGCCTTTTCCACCAGCATACGCAGGTTGGCCCGCCTTCGCGCCCCCGCCGGCATCGCCGCGGCATAATCCCCGTATCCGGTTTCCTCCAGCAGCACCTCGATCAGTTCGTGAATCGGCGTATCCGCTACCATCGCGCGCAGTTTTAAATAAGAGCGGTAAAACCGGCGGAGTTTCCGGTCCAGAGATGTCTGTGTCTGTGTCCCTTCTCCGGTCTCTCTTTCTTCACACACCGCCTCGCAGCGCAGCAATACTCCGGCATGAAAATCCGCCTCCCCGCCGGAAAGCTTAAGCAGGGCCAGTTCCTCGTCGGTAAGCCCCCCGATCGGCGACCGCAGCACCGCGGCCAGCGGGATATCCTGCCTCGGGTTGTCTAAGATCTTTAGCATCGCCAGCACGGTCTGCACCTCCACCGCGGAAAAATATCCCGTCGCCGATACCGTGTGCGCCGGGATCCCGGCGTCGTTTAAGACAGCGGCAAACGAATCCGCCCAGCCGCTTAAGCTCCGCAGCAGGATGACAATATCCGAATAGCGGACGCGGCGGAGTTCCCCGGTTTCCCTGTCCGTCACAAGCTGGCTCTCTTTCAGCTCTGCAATCCGCCCGGCCGCCAGACGCGCCTCCATCTGCTTTTTGTCCGCAGGTTCCGGACGAAAGGGCTCCTCCTGGTCTGCAGACAGCTCGTCACTGTTGTCAGCCAGCAGGACCTCCGGCGCAAACATCCCTTTGCCCTGCGGGTCTTCGGGGAGAGGGTACGCCGCCCCCGGATAGAGCGCCGCCTCACAGTCATACGCCACATTTCCCAGATCCTTCGCCATGATCTGATAGAAAATATCGTTGATAAAGGAAAGTACTTCCCCCCGGCTCCGGAAATTTTTGTGCAGGCCGACGCGCTGCTTCCCGCTGTCATCCGTCGTGTATGTATCGTATTTTTCCATAAAAAGCTCCGGGCGCGCCAGGCGGAAACGGTAGATGCTCTGTTTGACATCTCCTACCATGAAAATATTATTTTTACCGCGCGCTTCCCGCGAGACGGCGCGCAGAATCGTCTCCTGCACATAATTGCTGTCCTGGTACTCGTCGATCATGATCTCTTCGTAGGCGTCCCTGAACTCCTCCGCCGTTCTGCGCGCCTCCTTCGTCTCACGGTCCACAAGGATTTCCAGTGCAAAATGCTCCAGATCGCCGAAATCAACCAGATTTTTCCGCCGCTTTTCGGCGGCGTAAGCGTCTGCGAACGAAGATGCCAGACGCGCCAGCTCAGCCGCCATCGGCTTCGTTCTGTGAAGCTGCTCCGCCATCGTTGCCGGGGAACAGAAAAAATACTGACGGTTCAGCTTTCTGACGACATCCTTTGCCGCGTCCCGCAGCGCTTTTACTTTTTCCAGCTTCTCCTTATCTCCGTCAAATCCCCTGCTTGACGGAAGCCTGTCATAGGTGAGATTTTTTAACGCCTCCCCGAAATCAGTAAAATGCCCGCACCGTGCAATCTGTTCGTATTTTTCCAGGTCGTTCCTTATCACCCTTTCATATACCTGCGGCCCGTCCTTATCAAGGGTATACGCAAGCGCCTGCCTCGCAAGGCCGGCCACATCACGCATCACATACCGGATCGTTTCCGTCAGCGGCCGTATCCAGAAACAATCGTTCAACTCCGCCTCATCGCCGACGTCATAGCCGCGGCAGCTCATTTTCAGCCATTCTTTAGGCCACGGATAACTCTGCGAAAATTCATACAGAGAAAAAATCATTTCGTGCAGGGCTACATCGCTCCTCCCCGGCGCATACCCTTCCACGAGCGCAAGAAATTCCGGCGCCCCCTCTTCGTAATTTGCATCCAGCACCTTCCGCAGCACATCTTCCCTCAAAAGCCGAATCTCCCCTTCATCCCCGATCCTGAAATTCGGCTCCAGATCAATCTCATGAAAATGATTCCGTATCACATACAGGCAGAAACTGTCAATCGTCGTGATCTGCGCATTGTGGACAAGCGTAAGCTGCCTCTGTAAATGCTCGTTTTCGGGCGCGTCCGAGAGAGCCTTCTCAATCGCCGCCCCGATGCGCTCCCGCATCTCCGCCGCCGCCGCATTGGTAAACGTCACGATCAGCAGACGGTCGATGTCCACCGGGCGGCTTCCTTCTGTGATTCTGTTTATAATACGCTCGACCAGCACCGCCGTCTTTCCCGATCCGGCCGCCGCCGACACCAAAAGGTTCCGGTTTCTTAAATCAATGACCTTTTTCTGCTCTTTCGTCCACGATACGCCCATCTCTCCTCCTTCACACGCCGCTTTGGGCCGACAGCGTCCCGGGATCCCGTCAGCCCTGCTCATTCCGGGGCATCCCGGGATTCGCCCTGCTCCTGCCTTAACCGTTTTAAAATCTCCTGCGCATTGTCAAACTTCTCCAGCCTGCGGTACGAAAACCCGGAAAGTCTGATGTCAAACCCACAGACCGTGCGGTACGGACAGTAATCACAGCCTGTTCTGCCGTCAAGCTGATACGGCCGCGCCGCCGCATCCCCGTTGAAAATCCGTCTCCCGGCGTCTTTTACCACCTGGTTTACATGCTCCGACATCACTTGGAAATCCTGTGTGCTCACGGCCTTTGACGTGGCTTTTAAGGAGCCGTCTGCCTTTACCGCCACCGGAATCACGGACGAGCTTCCGGTAAAATCCGTATCCATCGCCCGATAGGCCGCCGGATCCTCGTTGACAAGCCCGTTCAGTTTCAACTGTTCCAGTACGGCGCGCCTTATCTCTTCCTCGGACTCTGTACCGTCGCCTTCTGCCATCGGATCGTTTATGTGATAATAAAAAATCCCGGCGGGCTCTGCTTTTTTTCCCTGATATTTCTTCTCTGTCAGTTCCAGCGCCGCGTTCAGATACACCACAAGCTGGAGCTGCAGGCCGTAATAAAAATGCAGCAGGGAAAAACTGGTGCTTCCCGACTTATAATCGATAATCTTTACGTAAACCTTATCCTTCGTCTCACAGACATCCACGCGGTCAATCCGGCCCTGTAATCTCATTTTTTCCTCGTCGCTTAATGTAAAACGGATCGCTTTCAGATCGTCCTGCCTTGAAAAAGAGACCTCAAATGCAGCCGGCACAAACTGCCCCTTCCGGATCTGTGCAATCAGCGCCCACACCGTGCGCCGCATCGTGTTTTTCATCCGCTCCAGCATCGCCCGGCTTCTCGCGTCCTCAAATACCCCTGTATTTCTGCATCCTGCGACAGCCTCTTCCATGCATGCCCCGGCCCATTCCTCCTGTATCGCTTCGGGAAGCTTCTGCCAGGTATATTCCGACGCCTCAACTCTCCTGGCAAAACGTTCCAGTGCGTCGTGGTAAATATTACCCATGTCAACACTGGCAAATTCCTGTAATTCGCGTTCTCTCAACGCAAGACCGTATCTCAGGAAATGCGCATACGCGCAGGAGAGGAACTGTTCCAGGCGTGTGACGCTGTTTTCCAGCGTCGTCCCGTAAAGCGCTCTTGTGACCGCACGGCTGATAACGTCGTCCCTGTGCACAAAAAACGCGGCCGATAACAATTCATTCATTTTATCGCGGTACGGCTCATGGGCAAGATACCAGGAAGCAAGCGCCGCCGCCTGTTCCGACAGGCTGCCGGCCGAAAGCTCCCCGGCCAGAAGGGACAGGCTGCTCTCCGGCGTCAGATATCCCGTCCCGGCCTTCCCATCCGCCGGTTCCTCCACCTTAAGGTCTGCAAACAGGCCAAGAAGCGTTTTGATCAGATAAGAGCGGCGGCGCGCCTTCCCGTCCGGTCCGACACGCGAATACGTCACATACAGCGCGTCAGACGGCTTTGTCATGTTCAGATACAGATAAAACTTCTGGATAAATACCTTTTCCCTGGCCCCCGGCGCAAGCGTGAGGCGGTGATCTTTCATCCTCTCCCGCTCCAGCTCAGAGATAATGCTCCCGGATGATTGATTCCCCGGCACAATCCCGTCATTTACCCCTGCAAAAATCAGAATTTTCACATTTCCAAGCCGTGTGCGCTCAATGTCGCCGACCGTCACCCGGTCATGCCCGGGCGGAATCATGCCGACCCGGGCGGCCGAAAATCCGGCGTCTAAGATATCGCCGAACTCCCGCACGGAAAGAATCTCATCCCCGAGCAGTGCCGTCACCTTATCCAGCAGATCCATCACAATGCGGTAAATCTGCGCGTATTCCTGCGCCAGCCTGGCCGCCGTGCCGCCTTCACCTTCCTGTTGTCCCTGCTGCCTGAACTTTGCCTCTTTCTCTTTCAGCTGCACCTCGATATCCATGCTGCGGATAAAAGAGTACAGGGCAAAGGTCTGCTCCGCCGCCGTGTGCCCTTTCCCGGAAAACACCTCACACAGCGGCTGAAACGCCCGCGCAATCCGTTCACGCACCCGGTTTAAATACCGCAGATCCTCCTGCTGCGCCTCAAGATCACTTTCTCTCCTGTTTTTTACGACGAAAGTCCAGTCCCGCGCCCATGTTTTCCTCCCGCGGATTCCCTTTGCCAGCACATAATTTTCCAGCCGGTCAATATCCGCGTCCGCAAGGCGTTCCACACCCGAAGACAGTTCCTCCTGCGAGTCATGGGATGCATCGTAAGGGGGAGCTGTGGGCGTGCCAAAAAGCCCGCACCGCAGGAACCGGAACACACTCTCATAAGAAAAATCGTATTCGACGACCTCAAGCGCCGCCCGGATAAACTCAAGAAACGGGTGAAAAAGGATATTACGCGTCCGATCAATAAAAAAAGGAATCCCGTACCGCCCGAAAATGTCCGGCACATAATTGGCATAACCCGGCACATCCCCCGTCACCACCGCAATGTCTTTATACCGGTATCCCCGCTGTCTGACAAGCCGCGTGATCTCCTCCGCCGCAAAGATCAGTTCTTCCTCCGGATTTTTCAGTCCCAGAATACGTATTTCGCCCGCACCGCCTTCCCATTTCCCGCCGCCCGGGCGGAACAGGTTCTGTTCCATAAAAAACAAAGCCGGCGCTCCTTTGTAGCGTTTTTTGCTTCCCGGCTCCAGGACGACGGGGGACTCCACCGCAGTCTTCGACTCAGCGGCTGTCTTAAGAAGCGTTCCCACCGTCTTTTTGCTCATCGCAAACAGCTCGTGGATCCCTCTGCTCTGATAGAAATCCTCCCGCACGTCCATCGTCACGGAGACGATGATTTTCTCTGAAATCTGCAAAAGCTCTCTGATCAGTCTGTTCTGGACCGGCGTAAAACCGGTAAATTCATCGAACACGATCACGCTGTCCCGTAAAATGGCGGATTCCCCCGCCACCTCGCAGAGCACGGATAAAACTTCCTCCGCCGTAATGTAATGCCCGCTTAAGTATTCCCGAAAGCCGCGGTACATCGTCAGAATATCGCCAAGTTTGAGCTTAAGCACTTCCCCCGCCGCATCGCCTTCTAAAAACGTCTCCAGGTCTTCCGGCGAAATATTGTACTGCATCAGCTCGGAAATCAGGGATTTGACTTCCTCTATGTACCCCATCTTGTTCAGATTTGCACCGAGAACGCGAAGCTCCTTTTTTTTCTGCCCGGCCACCTTGCGCAGCACCAGATTTTTTCCCGTCTCCTCGAGCACCACGAGTTCCTGCTTTCCCAGCTCGTCAAACACCCGGTACGCCAGCCGCGCAAAGCTCAGGACGTCCACGTTCATGATCGCATGATTCTTCTGCCGCAGCACCAGCCTGTGCTGCGTCTGCATCGTAAACTGCTCCGGCACCAGGATTAAATAATTCCGCTCCGGCTCCTCTGCCGCCTCTCTTAAGACACGGCCGTAGAGATAATCCGATTTACCGCTCCCCGAATTTCCAAAAACAAACTGTAATGACATCGCTTTTCCCCACACCTTACAGACTCATCTGGCTTATACGTGCCTCCATAAAATTCTCCATATACGCTCTTAAGCCCTTATGCTCCTGGCGCAGGAGATCCCCGTCTTCCGCGAGAAGTTCCCCGACCGCCCCGGAAGCCTGCGCCAGCACCGCGGCATCCTGATAAATATCCCCCAGCGCAAACTGCAGCTCGCCCGACTGGCGGATCCCGAAAAAATCGCCCGGCCCCCGGAGTTTTAAATCCTCACTGGCGATCGCGAAACCGTCGTTCGAGGCATTCAAAATCTCAAGCCGCTTTTTTGCCGTCTCCGCAACCGAACCGTTCACCATAATACAGTAAGACTGGGCATCTCCGCGGCCGACGCGGCCTCTGAGCTGATGAAGCTGTGCCAGCCCGAAGCGCTCCGCATTCTCGATCATCATAACGGTCGCATTCGGCACGTTGACGCCGACCTCCACCACCGTGGTGGATACCAGCACCTGCACTTCATTTTTCTGATAAGCTTCCATCACCTTATTTTTCTGATCCGGCTTCATCTGCCCGTGCAGCAGTCCCAGCTGAATCTCTTCCGGAAAAATCCCACGAAGCATTTTCACGTAATCCGTCACGTTTTCCAGATCAAGGTTCTCCGTCTCCTCCACAAGCGGGCAGATGACATACGCCTGGTGGCCCAGACGCACTTCTTTTTCAATAAAATCGTAAGCCTTCGGGCGGTAGCGGGTATCGACAACACAATTTCTGACCGGCAGACGTTTTTCCGGCACCTCGTCCACCACCGAGATATCCATGTCTCCGTAGACGATGATCGCCAGTGTCCTGGGAATGGGCGTGGCGCTCATGACAAGGATATGCGGGTGACTGCCCTTTTCTGCAAAAACCTCCCGCTGGCGCACGCCGAAGCGGTGCTGTTCATCCGTGATGACAAGTGCAAGGTTGTCGTAAACGGCTTTCTCCTGAATAAGCGCATGCGTCCCCACGATCATCGCATTCGGGTAAAGCTGCAGCGCCTCATAGGCCATCCGCTTCTGCCGCGCCGTGAGCGCCCCTGTCAGAAGCACCACCGGAATCTTAAGGCCGAGCTGCTCACACAGCTTTTCAAATGTGTCGCGGTGCTGGCGCGCCAGCACTTCCGTCGGCGCCATAATCGCGGACTGGCAGCCGTTGTGCGCGGCGTCCGCCATCGCAAGAAACGCGAGAATCGTCTTGCCGGAGCCGACGTCACCCTGTATCAGACGCTGCATCACACAGGGGCCCCGCATATCCCGCCGGATGTCGGAGAGCGCCGCCTCCTGGGCCTTTGTCAGCCGGAACGAAAGCCCCTTTTTAAGCGTTTCGACAAAGTCGTCGTCCGCAAATACAAACTCATTTTTATCCCTCACCCGCTTTTCCTTCTGGTACTGCATACTCAGGATAAAAAAGAAAAATTCGTCAAAGACAAGGCGCTTTCTCGCCTCGATCAGCGTGTCCATATCGTCCGGAAAATGGATCTGCCTTATCGCATAATTATATTCACTGAGCCCGTATTTATCCCTGATTTCCCCCGGGAGCACATCGGCAAACAGCCTCTCGTCCGAAAGCGCCGCCCGCACCGCCTTACTGATCTGATTGTTCGAAATCCCGCCTGTCAGGGCATATACCGGCAAAAACGTCTGCGCAATTCCGTCATACTGTTCCCTGGAATATATCACAGGCTGCTCCATCACTTTCCGACCGTTCTTCCAGAGTACTTTTCCGTAAAATACATAGCTGTTCCCCGGCTGCAGATTGTTTCTGATATAGGGCATGCGGAACCATACCAGTTCTATCCCGTCATCCGCCGCGCCGACCCAGGAGATGGTGACGGCCATGTTTCCCGATCGCCGCACCACCGGCGCTTTTGTGATCCGGCCAGAAACGGCGGCCGTCTCCCCGGCCGCCGCACCGCCCGGCGCTTTCGCCACCGGATACCGGACATACGTGCGCGGATAATGAGCGATCAGATCACCCACGGTATCGATATGTAATTTGTGAAATAAGGCAGCCGTCTTTTCTCCGACGCCTTTGATCTGTTTCACGGAAGCCTTCCGCCACTCCTGCGACACCATGGTATCACCTCTTCTGTCATGAAATAAAGGACAGGGCCGGATCATCCTAACTGATTCAGCCCTGCCCGAGTCTTCATTCTTTGATTTGTCTCCGATCTCTTCTTCCCTCTACTCCACGGAAACCACATAATAATAAATCGGCTGGCCACCATAGTGAACCTCCGTCTCCACTTCCGGAAACGCCTCCGTCACCTTCTCCCCGATCGCCCGGGCCGCATCCTCTTTCATGTCCGCGCCGTAATAGATACTGACAATCGCAGATTCTTCGTCAACCATCTGCTTTATCATGTCAAAGACAACCGCATCCAGATCCTTTCCGACCGAGAGAATCCCCGCATCGCCGATTCCCATATAATCATCCTGCCGGATCGCTCTGCCGTCGATTACGGTATCCCGGACGGCGTAAGTCACCTGCCCGCTCTTTACCGCATGAATCTCTGCAGCCATGCGCTTCGCATTCTCCTCCGCCGGACTGTCCGGAATAAAGTTGACCAGCGCCGTAATCCCCTGTGGAATCGTCTTTGTCGGGATTACAATAATATCCTTATCTTCCGCCAGGGAAGACGCCTGATTGGCCGCCAGGATAATATTTTTATTGTTCGGAAGAATAAAGATCGTCTTTGCATTGACTTTCTCGATTGCGTTTAACATATCCTCCGTACTCGGATTCATCGTCTGTCCGCCTTCTATGATATAGTCCACGCCGAGTCCTTTAAAGATCTCTGCAATCCCTTCCCCGATACTCACTGAAATAAAGCCCATCTCTTTGGGAGGCTCTTTCTCTGCCTCAGCCGACGGAAGGTCTGTCTGCTGCATCTCCTTTTCCTTCAGCGCAGAAATCTTCTCATCGCGCTCCAGCTTCATATTTTCAATGATAATCGTCGTAAGGCTTCCCATGGAAAGCCCTCTCTGCATCGCCATACCAGGATCGTTGGTATGTACGTGCACCTTTACGATCTCATCATCCGCCACCACCACGATCGAATCCCCGATCGTCTCCAAATATTCTTTGAACTCGTTTTCCTGCCGTGTTGTAATCGGTTTTTCCAGCATAATCAGAAACTGCGTACAGTACGCAAACCTGATCTCCTGAGACGCCTGCGCCTCAATGTTGTAAGAACCCTCCGGCTTTGCCGCGCCCTCCCGCGTCTCTGTGACGAACGAGTAATCAATCTCCCTGCCTTTTAAGGCGTCCAGCGCGCCCTTCATCACCTGCATCAGCCCCTGGCCGCCGGAATCCACGACGCCTGCCTGCTTTAAGACCGGCAGCATATCGGGCGTCTTGCCGAGCACATAGTCGCCCTCCCTGATCACTTCCTCGCAGAAAAAAATAAGATCGTCCGTCTCGTCGCACAGCTCCGCCGCGCGGTTGGCCATCCCTTTCGCAACGGTGAGAATCGTACCCTCTTTCGGCTTCATAACCGCCTTGTACGCCGTCTCCACCGCTTTCTGAAAGGAATCGGACAAAATCTGGACATTTACTTCGTCGTACTCTTTGATCACCTTGGTAAAACCACGAAACAGCTGGGAAAGAATGACGCCGGAATTTCCCCTCGCACCGCGCAGGGAACCGGAAGAAATCGCTTTCGCCAGGGAAGCCATATCCAGGTGATCCAGGGAGCCGACTTCCTTCGCCGCGGAGAGGATCGTCATCGACATGTTCGTACCGGTATCGCCGTCCGGAACGGGAAATACGTTCAGTTCATTAATCCATTCTTTCTTCGCCTCTAAATTTTTCGCCCCCGCAAGAAACCCCTTCGCGAGAGTCTCAGCATTTATCGTAGTGATTTCCACCTCAAAAATCCTCCTTAATCGATCACACGCACGCCTTCGACGTAAATGTTAATTTTTTTAATCTCCATTCCGGTAAACTCTTCGACTTTATACCTTACCGTATCGATCAGATTATCGGAAACCGTACTGATGCTGACACCGTAGGACACGATGACATGAAAATCTATCGTAATCCTGTTATCCTCCTCCACCGACACATTGATCCCATGTGTCAGGTAATCCCTCTTCAATAACTTTACAAGACCGTCTTTCATATTGACAGCAGCCATTCCGACGATGCCGAAGCACTCCACCGCAACGGAGCCTGCATAAGTCTTGATCACATCCAGATCAATCGTAACTTTCCCGAACCGGGTCTCCATCTGTCCATTCATATCCTGATACTGCTCCTTTCAAAGCCTCACTGATGGTATTATAACCGCTTTTCCCGAAAATTCATAGACCTGTTTTCTATTTTTTATATTTTTTTTAAATTATGCTTGCATTATACACACTTGTCTGCTAAAATAGCTATGTTGTGTCAGAAATGATAACGATGCAAGGAGGTGCAAAGCGATGGCCAAGTGTGCAGTTTGTGGAAAGGGCGCTCATTTCGGAAACAATGTCAGCCATTCTCATAAAAAGACAAGGCGGATGTGGAAATCCAACATCCGGCGTGTTCACTGTAAAGTAAACGGAACACCAAAGAGATTATATGTATGTGCTTCCTGTTTAAAGTCCGGTAAAGTTGAGAGAGCTTAAAGGAATCCGGCTTCGCACTCTTACAGGTTTGCTTTGTGAACTTGTGAATGTGTGCGTCTTCAGACGCAGTTTTCCATAACCAGAAAATCCCCCGCCGCAGACAGAATATCAGTTCCGGTCTGCGGCGGGGGATTTTTTACTATGAAAGCCCGTCCGTTGTCCATATGGCTGTGCGTGTGGATACGCCCATCCATATGGACAACGGACGGTTTTATGAGCAGGCAGGTTTAGCGCTTTAGGAAATCGTTCCCCTGCACCCTTTTTTCTATAACTCCTCTTTCATGCTGCCCTGTACATCTTCCTGCGTCTCTTCTGGCTGTTCCCCTGCTTCTTCCGTTTCCAGTCTGCCATACATCTCCATATACCGGTACAGCTTTTTCGCCAGCTTTTCTGTCGTCTGCCCGGGAAGCATCCTCCACTGCCAGTTGCCGCCGACGGTAGACGGCGTATTCATCCGCGCCCTGGAACCGATTCCCAGCAGATCCTGCATCGGGACAACCGCAAGCTCCGCCACGGAAGACCAGGCGCCGCGCATCATTCCCCAGTGATACCCTTCTTTTCTGGTAAGATTGAGATATTCCTTCGCAAACCGCACACTCTCCTTCGGGGCTGTCTTCATCCAGCCCGCAATCGTATCGTTGTCGTGCGTTCCCGTATAGACCACACAGTGCTCCGTATAGGTATGCGGCAGATAATTGCTTCCCTCCCGCGAGTCGAACGCAAACTGGATAACCTTCATTCCCGGAAACCCCGATTCCCGGACCAGTTCCAGGACAGAAGGTGTCAGAAATCCCAGATCCTCCACAATAATCGGAAGTTTTCCCAGCTTCTTCTCAAGTGTCCGGAACAGATCCATCCCCGGCCCCTCGCGCCACTCGCCGTTTTTTGCCGTCGTATCCCTGCCTGGAATCGCATAATAGGAATCAAATCCGCGGAAATGGTCGATGCGTACAATGTCATAGAGCTCAGCCATCGCCTTTATGCGCCTCGTCCACCAGGAATACTCCTCTTTTTTCATGACATCCCAGCGGAACAACGGATTGCCCCAGAGCTGACCGTCATCCGAAAATGCGTCCGGAGGACATCCGGCCACGTC
>CANDFU010000018.1 GCA_947384095.1 uncultured Roseburia sp.
CACTATAACCTACACTCTTTCCCTACACGACGCTCTTCCGATCTATAACAAAAATCCTCATATTCATTTTCCGTCTCCTGCTCCTGTCCCTCGACGACTGCCGGCTTTTCCTTCCCCTCTTCCGTTATCTCTCTGTAATCGTTTTCGCTCATCCATCTCTCCTCTGACTGACAGATTACCGTCTGCTTTGGCATTTCTCCAGACTTATTATAATGCAAACAGGCGGCAATCACAAGAAAAGAAGCGATATTTCATTTTTATTTTATTTTGGCGGATTTCCTGCATATCTTTCATTCACATAACAGATTTTATTCATCGATCGCCTCTCCTACCACAATCGAAACAACTGAATCGCATTTTTCATCAGCTTATACGAAACCGTCTCCAGTTCCGCCGCGGCAGCCGCAAGCTCCCTGCGGATTTCAATGTGCTGCGGGCAATGGCTCTCGCACTTTCCACAGGCGATGCACTGGGAGGCGCTGGCCGTATCCTTGCGGAAAGCCGTACACTGCAGATAATCCCGGCGCCCCGACCGCTTTCCCTCAGAATACATCGCGTTGTAACAGCGGAATGTTCCAGGGATATCCACCCCTTTCGGACACGGCATACAATACCCGCACCCGGTACAGCCCACCCTGACACTTCGCTCAATCTCCTGTTTTACCCGGGCAATCAGTGCCCGGTCAGAATCCGTCATGCAGCCCGCCGGGGACAGGTCCGCCGTCTTAACGTTTTCCTCCACCATCTCCATCGAATTCATCCCCGAGAGCACACAGGTCACTTCCGGCTGGTCATACAGCCATTTAAATGCCAGCGCCGCGGGCGTCCTCCCTTCCTCATCGCGCCGGAACACTTCTTTTGCCGCTTCTGGCAGAAGATCGACAAGACGTCCGCCGCGCAGCGGTTCCATAATCATCACCGGAAGGCCTTTCGCATGCGCATACTTAAGCCCGCCCACCCCCGCCTGGGAGTATTCGTCCATATAATTGTACTGTATCTGGCAGAAGTCCCAGTCATAAGCATCCACAAGCTTCCGAAACATCTCCGTATTTCCGTGATAGGAAAAACCAATGTTGCGTATCTGCCCCGATGCAAGCTTTCCCTCAATCCATTCCGTAATCCCCATTCTCTTCAGCTTTTCCCAGGTGGGAATATCGGTGAGCATATGCATCAGATAAAAATCTATGTAATCCGTCTGAAGACCCTTTAACTCTTCTCTGAACATCTTTTCCACGCCGTCCATCGACCGGATCAGATAATGGGGCAGCTTTGTAGCAAGATAAATCTGTTCCCGGCAGCCGCTGCGGCGCAGAATCTCTCCGACCGCAGCCTCATTTCCCGGATAGACATACGCAGTATCAAAATAATTTACCCCCGCATCAATTGCAGCTGCCACCTCCTGTAACGCCTTTTCTATATCAATACCGCCGCCTTTCCTGGTAAACCGCATACAGCCGTAGCCGAGAACGGAAATATCGTTACCCTTTTTGTCTTTTCGATACTGCATGATATCCTCCATTTCAAATAATATATGACAGAAATCTTTCGCACTGATCTTTCCATCCGGACATGAAGTAAACGAACCGCGCCTAAGGCATGGCCTGCAGTTCCGCCAGCTCGTCCAGCCAGATACGCGCGCAGGCGTCCGAGGGCATCCTTAAGTCGCCGCGCGGCGAAACGGCCACACTCCCGACTTTCGGCCCGTCCGGCAGACAGGAACGCTTAAACTGCTGACTGAAAAACCTGCGGTAAAATACCGTAAGCCATTTTAAGATTACTTCATCCCCATACATCCCTGCGAAAGCCGTCCGCGCAAGGCGGTATACCTTCGCAGGGGAGAAGCCCTGGCGCAGCATCTGATACAGGAAAAAATCATGCAGCTCATAAGGACCCACAATATCCTCCGTCTTCTGGGAGATTTTCCCGTCCTCCGGCGGCAGCAGCTCGGGCGAAACCGGCGTATCGAGCACGTCAAGCAGCACCGCGGCAAGCGCATCGTCCCCGCAGGTATCGGCATAATAACGCACCAGATGGCGCACCAGTGTTTTCGGCACGGAAGAATTAACCCCGTACATGGACATGTGATCCCCGTTGTAGGTAGCCCAGCCCAGGGCAAGCTCCGAGAGATCCCCGGTCCCGATCACCATGCCGCCGGCCTGGTTGGCAATATCCATCAGAATCTGGGTCCGCTCCCTCGCCTGCCCGTTCTCGTACGTCACGTCGTGGCGTGTAAGCTCCTGCCCGATATCCTTAAAATGAACGCTGACCGCTTCTCTGATATCTACCTCTGTAAAGTCCGCGCCGAGACACCGGATCAGACTGACCGCATTGTCGTAGGTGCGGTCAGTCGTGCCAAATCCCGGCATCGTAACCGCGCGGATTCCGCCGTGCCCAAGCCCCAGCAGATCAAACGCCCGGACCGTGACAAGGAGCGCCAGCGTAGAATCCAGACCGCCGGAAATCCCCACGACCGCCGTCTTACATCCCGTGTGTTCCAGCCGCTTTTTTAACCCCATCGACTGAATGGAAAGAATCTCATCACACCGCTTTTCCCTGTCGGATCTGCCGTCCGGCACAAACGGCGTCCTGTCAATCTGACGTGTCAGCACAGTTTCTTCCAGAGTGAGCGGAAACAAAATCTTCTCATAACCGTCCTCGCGCGCCGCAAAAGTTCCCATACGTCTGCGCTCCGACAGCAGCTTAAAGACGTCGATCTCCGAGTAAATCGTCTGGTTGCGAAAACGGACGGCCTCCTCTAAAAGGATCCCGTTTTCCGCAATCATATTGTGGGCAGAGTAAACCACATCCTGCGTGGATTCGCCGTCTCCCGCGCTGGCATAGACATATCCGCAGAGCAGACGCGCGGACTGCCCCTTTACCAGCTCTCTCCGATAGAGGTCTTTCCCTGTCGTCTCGTCCGATGCGGAAAGATTTACAAGGATGTCCGCACCGTTTAAAGCGTGCCGGATGGACGGCGGCTCCGGCGCCCACAAATCCTCACAGATCTCCGCCGCCACGGTAATCTCCGGCATATCGTCACAGACAAACAAAAGCCTTGTTCCCATCAAAACCTCTGTCGCACGGGAAAGGCGCACCGGAACCGGCTCTTCCATCCCCGGCGCAAAATGCCGTGTCTCGTAAAATTCATTATAGGCCGGGATATATGTTTTGGGCACGAGTCCCAGCACCTTGCCCCGGCAGACTGCCGCCGCCGTGTTATACAATTTCCCGTTCCATGCAACCGGAAGCCCCACAAAAACAAGGGCGTCGATGCCGGATGACGATATCGCTATCCTCTGAAGCGCTTCCTTTGCGCCGGCCAGCAGCGCCTCCTGCCAGAACAGATCGCCGCAGGAATATCCTGTGACGCAAAGCTCCGGCAGAACAATGATTTTGGCCCCCTCCGACGCCGCCTCCCGGATACAGGCGCTGATCACTTCCGCGTTATAGCGTGTGTCTGCAACCCTGATTTTCGGCGAAACTGCCGCCGTCTTTACAAATCCCTGTCTCATGTTTCCCTCTTTTCTGCACATCATCCATGCAAATAACGCTTCCGCTTTCCGTCTTCTGCCCGCATGCGCACGGATACTTTCACAGCTTTTTTAGTTCATCAATCTCAAACCGGTATGCTTTATTGCAAAACTGACACCTGACCTCAATCCCCTCACCGTCACGAATGATATCATCCAGATCTTTGCGGCTAAGCGTCGAGAGCACTCTCTCTATCCGCTCTTTGGAACAGTCGCAGTGAAAACCCGTCTCCAACGTATCCGTGATCTTTAAACCAAACTCACCGAGAATGATCTTTAGCATCTCCTCCGGTGAATTGCCGGCCTCAAGCATTTCCGTCACCGACGCAATCTCCGTGATTTTCTTTTCCAGCCGGTCGATAACCTCGTCCGCCGTAAACGGCATAAGCTGGATAATAAAACCGCCCGACTGCCGCACAGCCCCGTCCGGTTCCACAAGCACGCCAAGGCCTACCGCTGACGGAATCTGCTCCGAGGTTGCAAAATAATACGTCAGATCCTCCGCAATTTCTCCTGTCTGTAAGGCAATCTGGCCGACATAGGGCTCTTTTAAACCCATATCCTTGATCACACTCATGACGCCTAAGCCCAGCGCCCCGCCGACGTCCAGCTTGCCCTGCGCATTCGGAGGCAGGCTGACATCGGCCGCCGACGGAAATCCCTTGACATGGCCGCCCGCATCCGCCGTCACCGTCAGTCCCTTCGCCGGGCCGCCGCACTGAATCTGTATTGTCAGAAGGTCTTTTTCCCCCTTCATCATACTCCCCATCATCGCCGCCCCGGAAAGCAGCCGGCCGAGGGCCGCCGTAATCACCGGGCTTGTGTTGTGAAAACGCCTTGCGTCCTCCGACATCTGCCTTGAAGTCACTGCAAATGCCCGGATCTGTCCCTCCGCCGCAGTCGCCCTTACAATATAATCTCCCATTTTATCCTCCCTTATAACCCCCGTTCCAATTTTATCGGCCTTTACGGCATTCCCGCGCGACAAACGATATGCGCTCGCTCTTTTCCTTCACCGGTTCCCTCGTAAACGCATCGAATACAGCCACAACCTCCATTCCCGCCTCCGCAAGCAGACGCCCGACCGTATCGGGCGGATAGGCGCGCTGAAAATGCGTCTCCTCATATCGTCTGTAATATCCGTTCTCCTCACGGATATAAAGCGTCAGGTCATATTCGTTGATTCCGTCCGCCTCATCAAAAGCATTCTCCCAGATAAAACTACCCTCTTCCCGATTCTCACAGATGGTCGTCTCTCCCAGCAGTTCCCTGTACTTATATATCGTGTTGAGATCAAAGATAAAAATACCGCCCGGATCCAGATAATTATTGACAAGCGAAAAAACCCGCAGAAGCTCGTCCTCCCCGAGCAGATAATTTATGGAATCACAGACACTGACAACCGCGCGCACCGTGCCGAAAAGTTCAAATTCGCGCATGTCCTGCAGTAGATACAAAATACCGCCGGCATCCCCCGGATCATCACCCCCGCTACGCGCAATACTGAGCATTTCCTCCGAATTGTCCACGCCGATCATATCAAACCCCGCCCTGGCAAGCCGCCTCGTCAGCTTCCCGGTCCCGCATCCCAGGTCAAGTACAAGTCCGTCTCTGATATCATATTCTCTCAGCAGATCAACCACATATCTGCTCCATTCCTCATACGGGACATTGTCCATAAACAGATCATATACCCCGGCAAACCCGCTGTATGCCTCCATATACTTCCTCCTCCAAGCCTCTGTAAATACCAGTCCGGCTCATCCATCATACCATATCCCGGAGCCTGCTTCCATTGAATCTTTTTCTGTTAAAGAGTCCGGAGTACGAAAAATGCGGACTCCTGCTATAAAAGCACGCTTTTTCGAAATGTTACAATGGATTCCAGCGAAATATGCAGCCCCCCGCACAGATACGTCTCCATATCCGGATACTGCTCGTCAATGGCGGAAAACGCCCCGCCCAGATAGGAGTCTTTCGCAAGAAATGCATCCTTCACCGCAACCGCTTCCGACTCGGGCATTCCTGCCAGAAGCATCCGCTGGTAATACTTTTCGGCCTTAGGCTGATTAACTTCATTTGTCAGCAGATAATCTTCCATGATTTGCTGACGATCCACACAAAGGGCAGAAAGCAATATGGCCGACAGCAACCCGCACCGGTCCTTCCCTTCGGTGCAATGCCACAGCACACTTCCTTCTGTAAAATCCTGTTTCATCACACATTCCGCCGCCCTGCCAAGGTTTCTCCTGCAGGATTCTTCCGTTGCCATCATGCGATATAAATTTTCCATTTCAGGGATAAGCATTCCGATTTCATCCGCCCCCGCACTCTTCTCATGAGAAATGCCCACTACCCGCTCATCAAAAACCGGAACCGGCAGGTACGCCACATTCTCCGGCACCACATCCGGCCGCTCGCTGCGTTCCGTCTCTGTCCGCAGATCAATGACTCTGGCAAGATGCCATTTCTCACGCAGGTTCATTGCGTCTGCAGTCGTTGCTTCCGCCAGATTGGCTGAGCGGAACAAAAACCCGGAGGCAATCACACGTCCGTCTGTTGTACGCATTCCTCCCAGGTCGCGCGCGTTCTGTATTCCTTCAAAATTCATTCTTCTGCTGTCCATTCGATCACCTCTGTTCTGATTTGTCGCTTTCATTATAATTCAGCGCCCAATGAAAAGCAAACGCTTTCCATCAGCCTGCGCCCCCGCGCATGCAAACGCCCCATCCGGCAGTCAGCCGGATGGGGCAGGCAAAAAACTCTATACAGGAATAAAAATGTTTCTGATCCTTTCGGCGAGTGCATCCGCCAGTTCGCGGTGCCCCTCCTCCGTCAGATGCATAAAATCGATCGTATTCGGCTCCGCCGCAATCACCTGATTGGCGTCCAGATAGTGGCATCCTGTCAGCTCTGCGATTTTTCGAAATTCCGCCGGCAGTCCTTCTGATTTTTCAGCGCATCCCTTCCCCATCGTGGCTCCGATTTCCGTATCCACGTACCGCGGGCCGATGTTCTGAGGCGTCACGATCAATATATCCGCCCTGCCGTCACGCCAGCTGTCTTTTGTGGCAATGGCCTTGTCAACAAGGCGCTTTAATCCCAGACCGATACAGGCAGACGAGGCTCCGAACCGCTCTTTCGTGTCATTCGTTCCCAGCATAATCACCAGCAGATCGACCGGCTCATGGCTCATCAGACACGGATAGATATAATCCAGGCCGCAGAGCCCCTCATGGATCGGATCGGGAAAACTGGTAGTGCGCCCGCTTAAGCCTTCCTCAAGAACCAGATAATCCTCGCCCAGATTTTTCTGAAGCAGGCAGCACCATCTCTGCGCCTCGTCAAAACGTCCTCCGGTTACGGCGCAGTACCCATGTGTGTTGGAGTCTCCAAAACAGACAATATGCTTTTTCATGTCCGCCTTCCTTCCACCGCTTTGAGAAAACGCTGTGCAATCTCAAGCGGCCTTGTGATGGCCCCTCCGACCACAACCGCAAACGCACCCGCGTCCAGCATTTTCACCGCGTCCCCGGGGCTGTGGATCCTTCCCTCTCCGATGACGGGAATATCCACCGTCTCCGAGAGACGTCTGACAAGCTCATAATCCGGCCCTTCCATTTTGGGAGAATCACTCGTATAGCCGCTCATCGTCGTCCCCACGATATCAACGCCCAGCTTCCACGCGTTGACGCCCTCCTCAAACGTCGCAATATCCGCCATGAGAATGGCGTCCGGATATTTTTCACGCACTTCGGTGATAAACGCACCGACGCTTCTGCCGTCCCCCCGCTTCTGGTTGGTACAGTCCAGGGCAATCACATCGGAACCGGCAGCCACCAGCTCATCCACCTCCTTCATTGTGGGCGTAATGTAACTGTCAAACCCTTCATACTTTACCTTGATCAGACCAATGACCGGAAGACCTGTCTCCTCCCTGATTGCAATGACGTCCCGGATACTGCTCGTGCGGATTGCAGGCGTCCCCGCCTGCTTTGCCGCGCGTGCCATCAGATACATGATGGATTTTTCTTCCACATAGAGCGGTTCCCCCGGAACTGCCTGACAGGATACGATCACGTTTCCTTTTATCCGCTCAAAAAATTCCTCTTTTTTCACGTTTTCTCCTTCCTCAGGCAAACACTTCCATGGCCTTATCGATCCAGTCAACGCATTTCCTTATCTGCTCCATATCCCCCGGGATCACCGCTGTCAGCGGTTTACGGACACTGCCGATGTCAAGCCCTTCACGGATTTTTAAAATCTCTTTGATTACCGCATACATATTTCCGTGGCAGGCGCACATTCCATAAATAATCTCATTTGCAGCATACTGTATTTTCTGCGCTTCCTTGATATTTCCCGCTTTCATCAGATCGTATATTTTAAGGTAAAGCTCCGGCATCACACCGTATGTACCGCCGATCCCGCCGTCTGCGCCGATCGCAAGACCGGAGACAAGCTGTTCGTCGGGCCCGTTAAACACGACAAAATCTTCTCCGCCTTCCGTCTTGAACATCTGGATATCCTGGGTGGGCATGGAGCTGTTCTTGACTGCCGCGACCCTCGGATTTTTCTTCATCTCCCGAAACAGCGGCATTGTCAGTGCCACGCCCGCAAGCTGCGGAATATTGTAGATAACAAAATCCGTATCCGGCGCCGCGTCGGAAATATCATTCCAGTATTCTGCAATGGAATATTCCGGCAGGTGAAAATAAATCGGCGGAATGGCAGCAATGGCGTCCACGCCAAGGCTCTGCGCGTGCGCGGCAAGCTCCCTGCTCTCCGCCGTATTATTGCAGGCGACATGCGCGATCACCGTCAGCCTGCCCTCCGCCGCGCGCATCACGTGCTCCAGCGTACATTTGCGGTCCGCAACCGTCTGATAAATGCACTCTCCGGATGAACCGCCCACATAAACGCCTTTCACACCTTTCCTGATCATATACCTGGTCAGAAGCTCCACACGCTCTCCGTCTACCTCTCCGTTTTCATCGTAACACGCATAAAATGCCGGAATGATTCCCCGATATTTTTCCATGTTTTTCATATTTTCCCCCATTTCTGCGCCGCCATCTGCTCATCCCTGGTTTTCTGCCTGGCAACGCACAGACACAAACCTCCGCTTTCACTATCCTTTTACTGCACCCATGGTAATTCCCTTTGTAAAGTATTTCTGAAATATCAGGAATATAATGATAATCGGAATCGCCGCCAGCGCCGCACCGGCCATAATCAGGCCGAAATCCGTCGCATTTTCCGCCTGGAGTTTTGCAATGCCAAGCGAGATTGTAAGATTATCCGTACTTGTCAGCATAATCAGCTGCATAAAATAATCATTCCAGGAATTGATAAAGGTAAAAATGGCCAGAGCGCCGATTCCAGGTTTGATCATCGGCAGCACTATCGTGCAAAACGTCTTCCACTCTCCGGCACCGTCGATTTTAGCCGCCTCCATCATCTCACCCGGAATCCCTTCCGCAAACTGTTTCATCAGAAACACGCCGAACGGCCAGCCTACAATCGGATAAATTACAGCCCATATCGTATTATACAGGTTCAGCGACGACATTTCACGCAGTAACGGAATCAGTATAACCTGTTTTGGCAGCGCCATCGCACAGACAATCAGTGAAAACATAATCGTTCTTCCGGCAAAGCGCTTCTTTGCCAGCGCATACCCCGCCATGGCTGCCGTCGCACAGGTGAGCACCATGGATACCACGGCCATAAACACCGTGTTTAAAAGCCAGCGGATCGCCGCAGGCATCTCGGGCCCGGCGAACGAAGCACCCGTAAACGGAATATGGAAATCCCACAAAGGCGCCATCTGCCTGCTGAAAAGCTTGCGGTAATTGTCCAGTACCCATTCCGTCGGCCACCACTGAGGCGTTGTTGCATTGATGGCAGCCGATGTTTTAAAGGAACCTGTGATAATCCAGTAAAGAGGAAATGCAAATGCAGCCGCCATAATCCCAATCGCGATAACCGATATGATTTTATAACAGGTCGACCGGTTAAATTTTGTCTTCATATACATCCCTCCTCCTAATCCGTCTTTGCCATCTTAAACTGTACGGCCGAAAGGATTGCAATAATAATCGCAAGGACAACACCCATTGCATTTCCATAGCCATAGCGGTACAGTTTGAACGCATTATAGTAAATATAATACATAATCGTATCCGTGCTGTGATTCGGCCCGCCGCTGGTCAGAAGCTGGATCAGCGCAAAGCACTGAAAACTGTTGATCGTCGTGATGACAAGAATATAGAGTGTCGTCGGCATAATCTGCTGCCACTTGATCCGCCAGAAACACTGGAACTTTGTGGCTCCGTCCACCTCCGCGGCCTCCACAAGCGACTGGTCCACATTATTTAAGGCAGAGACATACAGGACAATCGGCTGTCCCACCGAGGTCGTCAGCAGAATCAGGATAATACACCCAAGCGCATAACGCTCGTCGCCCAGCCAGTTGATATTCTTTTCAAGAATCCCGGTGCTCGTTCCCAGATAATTAAAAATCCCGTAGTAATTATTAAACATCCATTTCCACACCACCGTTACCGCGACGGACCCTGTCACTACCGGAAGGTAAAAGATGCACCGGAACGCGGAGCAGGCCGCCCCGTGCAGATTATAGATCACCGAGCTCACCCACAGGGAAAAGATACATACCACCGGCACGGAAACAATCACGATGACAAACGTATTTTTCAATGCCCCCAGGAATACGGAATCCTGGAACAATTCCACATAATTGGCAAGGCCGATAAAGATATCCTCCCGGTTCATCGTCGAATCAAACAGGCTGGTAAATACACACTGTACCATGGGATAGATCACAAATCCCACAAAGAAAATCAGGCTCGGAAACATAAACGCATAACCGGCGATCGTCTCCCGGCGCATCAATGCCCTGCTCATGGAATCCTTTTTCGCCATGAGAATCCCCCTTTCCACACCCTAAAAAAAGATAAAAAGGCCCTTCCCGCAGATAACCTCGGGAAGGGCCGCGAGTCTCACATGAAACGATTAGTTTGCCTGTGCTGCCTCATTTGATACTGTAACAAATTCTTCTACTGCTTCTGTGACGTCGGTTCCGCTTCCGACTTTCTGAAGCATATTCCACCATGCAGTACGCGCTTCCGCCCATCCGCTCACGACCTGATAATAGTCGCCCATAAACGGGATAAACGTTGCGTATTCTGTCATAAGCTCATCGCCTTCATAGATATTGCCCAGATCTTTTACCGGCCAGTAGCTGGACGCCTTTACACTCTCCGCAACCTGCGTCTCGTCGTTTGCCATAAAGTCGATAAAGGTCTTTGCCGCTGCTATCTTTGCATCATCGCCGTTGTTGAAGATACCAAATCCCCAGATCCCGCCGCAGAGCTGCGGATCTCCGCTCTCCGTGGGGAATGCCATCGGAAGAACGTCAAAGCTGATGTTTTCCAGATTGTTCTTCTCCTGTGACACGTTCCAGCAGAAAGCCATTGCAAGCGTGCCGTTGCAGAACAGATTGATCTCGTCGCCGCCGGCGATGGAAGCGTCAAAATTAATCCCGTCCATGCTGTTCAACAGCTCAAGCGCCTTGATATTCTCCGGGCTGTTCGCCGTATACTCCGTGTGCTCCGGATTGGTGAATGTACCGCCGTAAAGGTTGTTGATCAGCGCGCGCGTTCCCTGATCGCCGCCCTGTCCGCTGCAGTAAACCGCGCCGACATTCGTCTGACCGGAATCGTAAACTGCCTTCACAGCTTTCTGGAAATTCTCCGTCGTCCAGGTACGGTTCTCCTCGTCCAGATACTGAAGCGCGTCCGCCGCTTCAAAAACGTCTCTGTTAATCGCCATGGTATGCGCCGTCATACACAGCGGATACTCGTAAAACACACCGTTGCTGTCCTGGCATGCATTCTCCACCGAATCGTATATCGCAGCTTTCGCATCGTCGGTCCACAGATCGGAAAGGTCTGCCATCAGCCCTTTTGCCCCCCAGTTTGCAACCAGACGCTCCGGCCCTTCCAGTACGATATCCGGAGCCTTTCCGCCCTCAATCGCAGTATTGATCTGATCGTCGCCATTCGTGTAATCCAGATACTCCACCGTCACATTGATCTCCGGATGTACGGCGTTAAAGTTTGCAATCAGTCCGTCCACCGTAGCAGAATCCCCCCAGCTGCCAATCGGATACGTCCACAATGTAATGTCTGTGGCATCACCCGACGCCTGTGCGCCGTCTGCCTCCGGCGTGCTGGTGTCCTCACCGGCATTTCCTTCGTCTCCCCCTGTTTCTCCGGCATCACCTGCATTGCCGCTTCCCCCTGCGGTCTGGGTGTCTCCGCCCTTATTGCCGCAGGCAGCCATGGAAAACACCATGGCAAAACTTAGTGCCATTGCCAAGATTTTTCGATACCTCATAGATTCTTCCTCCTTTTTACATATGGCGTTATCGCCAGGCTTTATGTATATGCCTTATAACCGTATCTTATAGTTAATATCTGTCTTTGTCAATAGATTTTTGAAATTTATTTTCATTTTCGTTTTATAATGAAAATATATAACATTTTTTAATTGCATGAATATAAAAAATGTGGTATAATATTTTCAGAATATTTGGCGCAGGAGGATAACTATGATCACTATGGTTCTCGACATCGGCGGCACCGCAATCAAATCCGGGCTGTACAAAGACAATACCCTCTCCCATATCAGAGAGACTGCCACAGAAGCAAAGCAGGGCGGAGCCCACGTAGTGGAGCTTGCCCGGAAGCTGATCACAGGGTATCGGAGCATCAGCGCCTTCGACAGGATCGGCATCAGCACGGCCGGCCAGGTGGATCCGGTCAGGGGCAGTATTATTTATGCAAATGAAAATATTCCCGGCTACACGGGAACCATGTTAAAAGATATCATGGAAAAAGAATTTCATGTTCCCACCGCCGTGGAGAACGACGTCAACGCAGCCGCCATTGGCGAAGCCGCCTTCGGCGCCGGCCGGAAACATACGGATTTCGTCTGTCTCACCTATGGCACG
>CANDFU010000019.1 GCA_947384095.1 uncultured Roseburia sp.
TACACTATAACCTACACTCTTTCCCTACACGACGCTCTTCCGATCTGTCTGGACGACAGCGGCAGGACAGTGGGAACGCTTGGGGCGTTTAACACCGTGGGGAGTATTATCGGGACATTTCTCCCTACGTTTGTTACAATCCCGGCGGTTGGAACATCTGTTACGTTTCTGATCTTTTCCGGGATCCTTCTCGGGCTCGGACTTGTCTATTTCTGGGTGAGAGGAACAGGGAAAAGGGCGTGTGCGATTTCTCTGGCAATTTTTGTGTTCTGCAGTGTGTTCGGCCATTCCGCAAGTTTTGCATTCTGGGAGACGAATCTGGTCTATGAGGGAGAGTCCGTCTATAATTATCTGCAGGTAAAGGAGACGGATGAGAGTGTCATTCTCTCCACCAACGTACTGTTCGGTGTCCAGTCGATTATGAAAAAGGATGATTCCCTGACAGGAATGTATTATGATTATGCGCTCGCTGCGCCGCTGATGGCGGGAGTCGGTGAAGAAGATGCGGCCGATATTCTTGTGCTCGGCATGGGAACCGGGACTTATGCCAGACAATGCATGAAATATTTTGAACATGTGACGGTAGAGGGGGTGGAGATTGATCAGAAAATCACGGATCTCTCGACGGCTTATTTCGCGCTTCCGGATTCCGTGCAGGTGACGACTTATGACGGCAGAGCATATCTGCAGGCCGTGGATCGGAAATATGACGTTATTATGGTGGATGCCTACCAGGATATTACGATTCCGTTTCAGATGTCGTCGACGGAATTTTTTCAGATGGTAAGAGAACATCTGACAGAGAACGGTGTGATGGTGGTAAACATGAATATGAAATCGGACGGTGAGAAAAGTATCAATACGTACCTCTCGGACACGATTGCGGATGTGTTTGAATATGTGTATACAGTGGATGTGCCGTATGCCACGAACCGTGAGCTGTTTGCCTCACAAAATGCAGATCTTCTGCCGCGGTTTGCAGAAAATGTGGCAATGCTTGGCGATGAAGAGCTTTCGGAAATGCTGCGGACGGTGCATGGCGGACTATACGCCTATGAGGGAGGGGAGTATATCCTTACGGATGACAAGGCACCGGTGGAGGTACTTGGAATGCGCGTGATTGACGAGCTGATCGGGGATGAAATCGGCTATTATAAGGAAGTGTTCCGGAGGGAGGGGATTGGCGGGCTGCTGGACGCCTCCTGAAGCGAAGGATCCATAAATCCGGTATTGCATCGGGCGGGGGATTCTGGTATAATTATATGCAGAATTGTTATGGTTCGGAGGTCAATATGTCAGACGATACGGACGGGGATCCCTGTCAGAGTCAGATTGTACGTGCAAGTTTTTGTTTTGAAAAGAGACTGGGTAATTCCTGCACAAGGGGAGGTTTGTGTTTGTGTGGGGATATTGGAAAAGGGCATGGCTGTGTCTTCCCATGAGGGATCGCAGTTATGTCTTTTTGTGCTTTTCAGAGTCTTTCTGAACTGTAACGGATGATCACAAAAAGAAAAGGAAGGTTTTGTTGTTTTATGGAAAGTGACATGTTATCGCTCATTATTATTTTATTCTGTGTTGTTATGTCAGCGTATTTTTCTGCAACGGAGACGGCATTTTCATCCCTGAACCGTATTCGTGTCAAAAACATGGCGGAAAAAGGTGATAAAAAGTCAGCCCTGGTGCTGCGCCTTGTGGAGGAGTATGACAGTCTGCTGTCCACCATCCTGATCGGGAATAATCTTGTGAATATCGGGGCGACATCCCTTACAACTGTTTTATGTGTAAAAATGCTCGGAGAGGATGCAGGGGCGAGTATGGCGACGGTTCTGACAACGGTTGTGATTCTGATTTTCGGAGAAGTATCGCCGAAAAGTATCGCGAAAGAATCGCCGGAGGCGTTTGCGCGGATTTCCGCGCCCGCACTGCATCTGATGATCAGGGTACTCACACCGTTCAATTATCTGTTTCGCCAGTGGAAAAGGATGCTCTCCCGCGTATTTAAGACAACGGAGGATGCGGGAATCACAGAGGAGGAGCTGCTCACGCTTGTGGAAGAGGC
This sequence comes from uncultured Roseburia sp., assembly GCA_947384095.1. Taxonomy (GTDB): domain Bacteria; phylum Bacillota; class Clostridia; order Lachnospirales; family Lachnospiraceae; genus Roseburia. Next base: position 2,060 of record CANDFU010000019.1, read on the forward strand.
GGAAGCGATCGGCGGCATCGGAAAAGAGGAGGGCAGCCTGATACGGAGCGCGATTGAATTTAACGAACTTGTGGCGGTGGATATTATCACGCCCCGGGTGGACGTCGTCGGAGTTCCGGTTGATCTGCCAAAGGAACAGATTGCGGAAATCTTTGCCGAAAAAGGGTATTCAAGATTACCGGTGTATGAAGAAAATATGGACCATATTCTCGGCATTCTGTATCAGAAAGATTTTCATAACTTTATTGCCGGTACGGAGATTGAAATCCGCGATGCGGTGCGTCCGGTTTTATATGTGGCCAAAAATAAGAAGATTGATGATCTGATGAAAGAGCTGCAGCAGAAGAAATTACATATTGCCATTGTTATGGACGAATATGGCGGAACAGCCGGGATTGTGACATTGGAAGATATTCTTGAGGAACTGGTGGGAGAAATCTGGGATGAGCATGATGAGGTGGTTCGTGAGATTGAGAAGATCGGTGAGAGGGAGTACCGTGTATCGGGAAAGGCAAATGTGGAAAAGGTATTTGAGCATCTTGGCATGGAGAAGGAATTTGATGTTCTCACTGTCAGCGGCTGGGTGATGGAGCAGCTGGGCTGTATTCCGGCGGAAGGAGAGAGTTTTACGAGCGACGGCCTTATGGTAGAAGTCACAAAGATGTCGGGAAAGCGTATTGGCGAGGTTCGGATTGTGGAGTCGCTCCCAATTTAATTATTTTATGCGCTTTTACCAGATACCTGTAGAAATCCTCCGAAGATTCTTGTATAATAGTTATATTACAAATAGAAGATAGGAAGAGATGAATTATGAGACAAACAGAAAAGAGGATCCTTATTTTTGGCATACGCAATAAGATTATTGTCTGTTTTCTTGTGCCGATCTTGTTTATGATCCTGCTTGGGGCCGTGTCCTACCAGAAAGCAGCGCTGGGGATGAACGAAGCCTTCCGGGAGTCGACGCAGCAGACGATCGGCATGGCGTCGGAGTATATTGATCTGAGCAATTCTTACATTGAGGCAGAGGCTTTGAAGTATGTGATAGATTCTGATCTGGCCAGATATTTTATGAAGCTGTATGATGGAGACTTGTCGAAGATCCGTTCTTTAACGGACAGTACACGGACCAGAATCCTCGCTTCACAGATCGGAAATGATTTTGTGAGCAATATTCACCTGATTCCGCAGAGTGATCTGAAGATGATCAGCACGAAGAATGGGACTGCAGACGGATTTTATGACGAATATATGGAGGAGATGGAGAGTGTCTCGAATGAGAAGGCCGGTCTGAAGAGGTGGGTGGATCATCACGATGTATTGGATGAAAAACTGAACCTGGATCGGGCGGAGTACATACTTTCCTGCCAGATTCCTGCCCAGAACGGAAAGGCGGTCATTGTCATTGACATAAAGACAGACGCTGTCCGTACGTTTTTAAGTGAACTTGATCTTGGAGAAGGAAGCATTGTCGGTTTTATCACGGAAAACGGAAGGGAGATTGTTGCGGGAAGCGGAGACGGAGCGGAGCGGACCGTATTTTCCAGCCAGGCGTTCTATCGTGCGGACGCGGAAGCAGGTTCTGAGGAGGTTGTGTTCTCGGGGAAACAATACCTTTATTTCCACAGCAGAAGCGAGATGACGAACGCGTCTCTCTGTGCACTGGTTCCGATGGAGGTTGTGACCGGACGGGCGGATTCCATCAAGGAGATGACAATTATGGGGGTGATTGTCTGCAGCATCATTGCTATTTTTGTCGGTATGTGGATTACGGCAGGTATTCGCAGGAACATGAAGAGAATATCGGGCAGCCTTAAAGTGGTCGCGGAAGGCAATCTTGCGACAGAGGTTTCTGTTAAAGGCCGGGATGAATTTCGGGGGCTGGCGTCCGCGGCCAATAATATGATCGCGAACAATAAAAAGCTGGTGCAGAAAGTGAGCCAGGCGACCGATAAGCTGGAAATTTCTGCCGGAGAGGTCACGGAGAGTTCCGGAGTGCTTCACGAATATTCCAGAGATATCGCCCAGGCGGTCGGTGAGATCAATGACGGAATGGAACAGCAGTCTGTCCATGCGCAGGAATGCGTCAGAATGACAGATACGCTTTCCGATGAGATCCAGGAGGTCGGCCGGGTCGCAAGAGAGGTCGAGTCGCTGGTGGCCGGGTCGGAGGAAATGATAAAACGTGGAATCGGGCTGGTGGAGCTCCTTGGAAAACGGGCCGGCGAGACAACGGCGGTGACGGCGAAGGTGGAGGAGAGCATTGAGGCGTTGAAAAAAGATTCGGAGATCATCAATCAGTTTGCAGCTACGATTACCGATATCTCAGAACAGACCAATCTGCTGTCATTGAATGCGTCGATTGAGGCTGCAAGAGCCGGTGAGGCAGGACGCGGGTTTGCAGTTGTGGCGGAGGAGATCCGCAAGCTCGCGGACAGTTCCGCGGAGGCGGCAGGTGAGATTCGCAACAATGTAGAACATATCACCGCGCAGACGGGAATCAGTGTTGAGAATGCGAAACAGGCGGGCGCCATGGTCGCGCTTCAGACAGAGGCTGTGGAGGAAGTGACAGGCGTGTTTGAGAGCATGAGTAATTCTATGGATGCGCTGTTTAAGGGGCTTAAGGATATACTCGTCAGCGCGGAGCGGGCAGACAGGGAAAGAGAGGATACGCTTGAGGCGGTGCGTAATATTTCACTGATTATCGATCAGACGGCGGCAAGCGCGGCGATTGTAAAAAATGTTGTGGAAAATCTACAGCAGAATGTCGAGAGTCTGAACGGGACAGCGGAGAATCTTGGCGACAATATGAACGGGCTGAAAACAGAGATCTCTGTATTTAAAACGGAATAGAGAACATAAAAAAAGAGTGCTCCGCGCTCTTTTTTTATGTTCTCTGGCATTCTTCGAGCAGCCAGAAGGTTTCTTTTTTCTGCTCTGTGTAATCAGAGGCCGGGTAGACGGTGAGAGAGACCGGCGTGCCGTCTGTCTCCCGGTAGTGATATTTTGGCACATTTCCAGTAAGGAGCATTTTCCCGACAGACTCATAATTCAGAAAACTGCGGAACGAGGTCTGACAGTCTGGATGTACCTTGGTATCGATGTATTTTAAGAAAGCGCGCTGAAATTTGCAGTTGCTCTGTTCCAGTGTATCCGCAAAACCGGACGGGGTATAGATGGTCCTGGCATCGTCCGTGTTCAGGTCTACGATGAAAACGCCCTTGAAATAGTCGGATATAATGGAAAGAAAGGTGTCTGCATCTCTCTTTTCTCTTAAAATCTGTTCCAGCTTCTGGTTCATCTCCCGTGCTTTTGAGACATCGCCCTTTTCCTGGTAATACTGGCGTTTGGCTTCATACATTCTGCTCTCAGCGGCAGACACCACTGCGTGGATGCTGGCGGAATCTTCTTTCCATGCGACGCCGATGGAAGCATGGTAGGCTCTTTCGTCGAGCAGCGCATGAAATTTCCCGATGCGCTCTGTCACTTCTTCCTGTGAACAGCCGCAGCAGAAAGCGATAAACTCATCGCCTCCGATGCGGTAGGCATGATCGTTTCCAAAGATGGTCCGCAAAGCGTTGCTGACAAACATCAGCATCTCATCTCCTGCCGCGTGGCCCAGATGGTTGTTCAGTTCGTGGAGGCCGTTGGCGTCTATGTAAAGGCAGCAGAGAGAAGTATCTTTTAAAGCCGTATATTCTGCAAGAGAGTGTTCGTAACAGTTACGGTTCTTCAGTCCGGTCAGCACATCGAGCGTACCCATTTCGTGAATGAGACGATAGTAGTTTACATTGGTCAGCGCCATCTGAAAATCTCTTGCAACGCATTCCAGAAGGCCGGAGTCAGTCCATCTGTGTTTCATGTTGATTCCGCCCAGCGCGCAGGTCAGACGGCCTGTGGAGTCGACGACAGGAACAAGCATGAGGCTGTGGACATTGTTTTCCTCCAGGGTTGCCCGGTCGCGGTCGTCAAGCGCCGGTACGTGGCCGTCCAGATAGAACAGGGCCTTTTTTCCACCAAAAAGAAGGGCGCTGACCTGTGGTAATGTGCGCCGCATGCCTTCTCCGGAGGGAATTTTTTTTTCATTATCCGTCTCCGGTGGCCAGATATAAAATTCCTGAATGGAATTTCTGTCAAAATGAAGCAGAAACGCGGATTCTGCAGTCAGGATATCTGCGGCTTTCTGCAGGGCGCTGACGATAAGCCTGGGACTTCTGTGTGCATCAAACAGCGTCTGCTGGACATCATACATATAAAGCGTCTCTGCGAGACGGCGTTCCTGCTGTGCGGCCCGTGTCCGGACCCTTGTCAGGACGCCTGCAAAATAAAGCAGAAGGGCGAGGATTTCGATTCCTGTCAGCGTGTAAAGAACGGCGCGCGCCTGTGTGCCGACGCTGTCATCCGGAAAGATGCGGCTGACAAAAACGGAGCTGATCACAAGACAGATGCCGATGATGCCGATAAGCGTGAGGGTGGATAATATATTTTTATCGGGTGATTTTTTTTCTTTTTTCATGCTGGCCTCCTGTGTTTTTTCTATTTTAACCTGTATCTTCAAATTTTACAAGAAGAATCAGGGCTATTGACAAGGGCCGTGAATGGTGTATAATATTCATGTCCTATCAGAATGCTAGGAAATAAGTGCGGGGCGGCAAGACATTGTCTCCGTATCCTGCATAAATATAGAAGATAGTGCCGAGGCAGAAAGGAAGGAGAAAATGCAGACACCAATTTATCTGGACAATGCGGCGACAACGCAGGTCATTCCGGAAGTGTTACATGAGATGCTGCCCTATTTTACGGACATATATGGCAATCCCAATGCAGTCTATCGTTTTGCGGGGGAGAGCCAGAAAGCGGTGAGCGACGCCCGGGAAGCGGCGGCCGGTCTGATACATGCAAAGCCGGAAGAGATTTATTTTACGGCGGGGGGGAGTGAATCGGACAACTGGGCGATCAAGGCGGCGGCGGAAGCATATGCAAAAAAGGGAAGACACATCATTACGAGCACGATTGAACATCATGCGGTGCTTCATACCTGTGCCTATCTGGAGCAGAAGGGGTATGAGGTCACATATGTGAATGTGGACGAGAACGGATTTGTCCTGCTTGAGGAACTGCGGGCGGCGATCCGGCCGGACACGATTCTGATTTCCGTGATGGCGGCGAACAATGAGATCGGTACGATACAGCCGCTAAAGGAGATCGGTGCGATTGCACATGAGTATGGTATTTTGTTTCATACGGATGCGGTGCAGGCATACGGGCACATCCCACTGGATGTTGATGCGCTTTCGATTGATATGCTCAGTGCCAGCGGGCACAAGCTGGGAGGGCCTAAGGGGATCGGAATGCTCTATATCCGCAAAGGCGTCAAGATACGTTCGTTCATCCACGGCGGCGCACAGGAGAGGAAGCGGCGCGCCGGAACGCTGAATGTTCCGGGAATCGTTGGTTTTGGCGCGGCGGCGCGCCTGGCCGGGGCAGAGATGGAAGAACGTGCCGGCAAGGAACGCGGACTGCGCGATCATCTGATCCGGCGGGTGCTGGAGGAGATCCCGTATGCCAGATTAAACGGCGACAGAAAAGAACGCCTGCCGAATAATGCAAACTTTTGTTTCCGTTTTATTGAGGGTGAGGGGATGCTGATTCTGCTGGATCAGGCGGGAATCTGCGGTTCAAGTGGCTCGGCCTGTACCTCGGGCTCGCTGGATCCGTCCCACGTCCTGCTCGCGATCGGGCTTCCTCATGAGATTGCACATGGTTCGTTGCGTCTTACGCTTTCAGAGCGGAATACAATAGAGGAAATCGATTATACGGTGGATGAGCTGAAGAAGATTATCGGGCGTCTGCGGGAAATGTCGCCGCTCTATGAGGATTTTGTGAAAAAGAAGGATTCGGGGAGGTAGAGGGATGTACAGCGAAAAAGTGATGGATCATTTTAATCATCCGAGAAATGTGGGCGAGATTGAAAACGCCAGTGGTGTGGGTACGGTCGGAAACGCAAAGTGCGGCGATATCATGCGGATGTATCTGGACATCGATGATGAGGGCAGGATACAGGATGTAAAGTTTAAGACATTTGGCTGCGGTGCGGCTGTTGCGACCAGCAGCATGGCGACAGAGCTGGTGAAAGGAAAGACGGTGCAGGAAGCGCTGGCTGTTACCAACAAGGCAGTGATGGAGGCGCTCGACGGACTTCCGCCGGTTAAAGTGCACTGTTCCCTGCTTGCTGAGGAGGCGATTCATGCCGCGCTCTGGGATTATGCAGAGAAAAACGGGATCACCATCGAGGGGTTAGAGCGGCCGGTGAGCGATATTGGCGAGAAGGAAGAAGAGGTAGAAGAGGAATATTAGGATAAAAGCCGTATGGCCTGCGGATTCATTCCGTAGGCCATACGTTTTTTCTTGTGGTTCCTATTTTCGTCTATCTGTGTTAGAATGAGAGAAAGAAACGGAAAAAGCAGAAAGAGAGTTGGGCATATATGGATGGTCAGAGCAGGGAAACAGTGGAAAAAAAGGAAAAGGAACCGAAAGTGTCTGTGGTCAGGGAAATGATAAGCTGGATTGCAACGTTTGCTGTAGCGATGCTGGTAGCGGTTGTCCTAAAAAATTATGTGATTATCAATGCAGATATTCCGACCGGCTCAATGGAAAATACGATTATGCCGGGAGACCGGCTGATCGGAAATCGTCTGGCATATGTGAGGGCAGAACCAGGGCGGGGGGATATTGTCATTTTTCATTATCCGGATAATGAGGAAGATCTCTACGTAAAGCGTATCATCGGTCTCCCGGGGGAGACTGTCACGATTGAAGATGGACGCGTTTACATAGACGGTTCGACGGAGCCGCTTGAAGAGAGCTATCTGAAGAATAACTGGTTTGTGTCGACGGGCCCGTATTATTTTGAAATACCGGAAGGGTCGTACCTGATGCTTGGCGATAACCGCAATGATTCCTGGGATGCCCGGTACTGGGAGAACACATATGTAAAGCGTGAGAAGATACTGGGGAAAGCGGTTGTGATTTACTGGCCGTTTGAGGATATCGGGAAGTTGTAGTAAGGGGGAGCGGCAATGATATCACTTCTTGCAAAGATCTTTATCAGAGAAGCGGATGACAGATCAAAGGTCAGGCAGTCGTATGGCATGCTTTGCGGGATTGCAGGGATATTTTTAAATGTTCTGCTCGCCGTGGGTAAGTTACTGGCAGGAAATCTCGCCGGTTCGGTTGCAATCAGGGCGGATGCGTTTAATAATCTGTCAGATGCCGGTTCTTCGTTTCTGATGCTGGCAGGGTTTAAGCTGGCCGGGGCAAAGCCGGATCCGAAACATCCGTTTGGCCACGGAAGGATGGAGTATCTTTCGGGGCTGTCTGTGTCGGCGGCGATCCTGTTGATGGCATATGAGCTTTTGCGGGAATCGGTGGAAAAGATTCTGCATCCCGCTCAGACGCAGTTCTCGGCGACGGCGGCAGTGATTCTTGCAGTGTCCGTTGCAGTCAAACTGTATATGGCATTTTACAACAGGGAGGTCGGGAAAAAGATCAGTTCTGCGGCAATGCGGGCGACGGCTTCAGATTGTCTGGGTGATGCGTGTGCGACGACGGTTGTATTGCTGTCTGCGTGTACCGGCTATCTTACCGGGTGGAAGATTGACGGACTCTGCGGTGCACTCGTATCGCTTTTTATTTTTTATACAGGATTTCGTACCGCGCGGGAGACGGTTGACGTGCTGCTCGGGCAGATGCCCGATGCGAAGTTTGTCACGGAAATCGAGCGTATCGTGGCTGTGCACGAGGAGATTTGCGGAATGCATGATCTGATCGTGCATGATTACGGGCCGGGCCGCCGGATGATCTCGCTCCACGCTGAGATCCCCGCTGACGGGGATATCCTGGCGCTCCATGATGTAATTGACAATGTTGAGAGGGAGCTTAAGGCACAGCTTGCATGTGACGCTGTGATACACATGGATCCGATTGTGACTTCCGACGCAAAGATTTCTGAGCTGAAGAGTGTGGTGACATCTGTGATCCGTTGTATTGACGAGGCGCTTTCCATGCATGATTTCAGGGCAGTGGAGGGGCCTACGCATACAAACCTTATTTTTGACGTGGTTGTGCCGCATCGGTTTTATATCGGGGATGAGGAGCTGGAGCAGATAATCGCGGAGAAGGTAAAAAAACGGCTGGGAAGAAATTATTATGTCATAATGCAGGTGGACAAGGCGTATGTCGGACAGAAGTAGAAAGATTCCGGCGGATGCGCAAAGCCGGCAATGCAGACGGACGCATGCACGGAGCCCGCAGCAAAAGTGCGGACTCCCGATGGTAAATCCCGGAGCGATAGAAGCGCTGTCTTAAAATGAGGATCCCGAAGATTTTAAACGAAATATGCCGATAAGCTTTTTTAATAGCCCGGCCTGTGAGCTTAGCTCCTGGCTGGTCGCTGCGCTTTCCTCAGCAGTAGCGGAATTGGTCTGCACGATATCCGAGATCTGGCTGATCCGGTCCTGTATCTGGGAGATGGCGTCGGCCTGGGTACGGGAGGCGTCGGCAATGCGGTTTGTCGCTTCCGTGACTTCATTGGCCCCGAGCACAACGGATTCCAGGCGGGTGGCTGTTTCATTGGCGATTTTTGTCCCATATTCTACGGCGCCCATGGAGCGCTCAATCAGCTCGGCAGTCGACTGGGAAGCCTCTGAAGTCTTGGTCGAGAGGCTTCTGACTTCTTCGGCCACCACGGCGAAGCCCTTTCCGGCCGCTCCGGCACGTGCCGCCTCCACGGATGCATTCAGGGCGAGAATGTTCGTCTGAAATGCGATACTCTCAATGGTTTTTAAAATCTTTCCGATTTCACTGGAGCTGGCATTGATTTCCTCCATTGCATCGATCATTTCATGCATTTTCTGATTGCTCTCAAGAAGCTGCCGGGCGACATATTCTACTTTCTCGTTTGCGAGCTGTGCATTTTCCGCCGTCTCTGTCACCTGGCCGGAGATTTCGCGGATGTTTTCTTCCAGTTCTTCGACAGCGCCGGCCTGCTCGACGGCGCCCTGGCTCAGGGCCTGCGCACCGATGGACATCTGTTCCGAGCCGTTTGAGACATAAGCGGAACTCTCGACAATCTGTGACATCGTACTGTTGAGCTTTGCCAGAATATCGTCCAGGGATGTTTTGATCGAGGAAAAATCGCCGACATAATCGAGCGTCGTCTTTTTGTCCAGATCGCCGTCTGAAATCGCCTTTAAGACGGCGGAAATCTCGCCGATATAGCTGCGCAGCCGCAGAATCGTGTTTTCGAAGATGTCGGCAAGAAGACCGATCTCATCGTTGGATTGTACATTGGCGGTCAGAGAGCTGTTTTTGCCTAAGCCGAGCTCCCCTTCTTCCATTTTTAAGGCCAGTGTCGTCAGTCGGGAAAGGGGTACGGAGATACTGAATCTCACATATATGGCCAGTAGAATGAGGCTGATGACAATCAGGCACATCCCGGCTGCGCAGGAGAGTCTGATTGTCAGGTTCGTCTGTTCCGAGACATCTTTCATGGAGATGCCGGCAAAAATCAGTCCGTTGATCCGGCCGTCCGCGTCTGTGGTCGGGACGTAGGAGCAGAGATGTTCTGCACCCAGAATCTCTGCCTTTCCGACGTAACTTTTTCCCTGCGTGAGGATAATTTCCGTGAGCTCATCGGAGAGTGTCGTTCCGACGGCGCGTCCGCCTTCCTGCTGGATTGTCGTGCAGGTGCGCGTATTTCCCTTAAAAATAGTAAATTCACATCCCATCTGCTCTTTTAAGTTGTCGAGGAGCTCTGTCTGGTCTTTTGTATCGTCGGACTGCGCGAGCTGATAAGCCAGTATATTTGTCCCGCTTACACATTGATCCTTCAGCATATTCATCGTAAGCCTGTTAAATATGAAGATACACAGCCAGACGACTGCGATAATGCTGACTGCCAGCAGGCATGCCACCAGAATGCTTACTTTGCGTCCAAGATGTCGTGTCTTTTTGGTTGCTGCTTGTGTCTTTGGATTGCTCATGTCTTTCACCTCAGTAAGTTGATAAAAAATGATCTTATAGTTAGCATTTTATAGAGGATTTATACAAAATGCAAGAGAAAAAAAATTCACAAAAGGGCTTCAAAAATAGAAATGGATGTGTTATAATGCCAAAGTAAGATATCGGAGCATGGCGTAGTTTGGTAGCGCGCACGGCTGGGGGCCGTGAGGTCGCAGGT
>CANDFU010000020.1 GCA_947384095.1 uncultured Roseburia sp.
CTGTCTGCTGTAATATTCCATTCCATTTCCCCTGCTTCTCTGATTTGCCACCTGCGGCATTCTCTTATATTACTTCATTCTCTCTGTTTTTACAAGACCTCCCGCACCGAAATCCCTTTGCCATCTGCGGCAATGCATGATAGAATGATACTATGAAACGGAGGGCTGTTATGAAAGAAACCATATCCACAATCCCTTTAACCGATGCCTTTTCAGCCAACGATGAATGCCCTTTCTGCTATCTGGAACGTGAAGCGGAACAACACGCCATCTCTTTCATTCTGGGCTCCGCCTATATGGAGGATGACATCCGCGAAGAGACAGACGCCGTCGGCTTCTGCCGCCATCATTTTAAAATGATGTATGATTATGGAAACCGTCTCGGAAGCGCATTGATCCTCTCCACACACCTGAAAAAAATAAATCGGGAGCTCAGTGAAGAGCGGGAAAGATTTACACAGGAAAAAGCAGGCATATTCCGGCGGAAAAAACGCGCCGGCACCGCAGCAGGAAATGCCAGGACCCCCCTCGGAGCCTGGGTGCGCAAAAAAGAACAGTCCTGTTATGTCTGCGACCATTTCCGCCGCATTTACAGCCTCTATCTCGACACCTTTTTTGATCTGTACCGGAAAAGCGATGAATTCCGGACAATTTTTGAAAACTGCAAAGGATTCTGTCTGCCCCATTTTGGCGATCTGGTCGAGACGGCGGCAGAGAAATTAAACGCCGCGCAGAAAGAAGCATTTTATCAGAACATATTTTCGCTGATGCAGGAGCACATTGACCGGGTTCAGAAAGACGTGTCCTGGTTCGTGGAAAAAAATGATTACCGGAACAAAGATAAGGACTGGGGAAACGCCGCCGACAGTATTCAGAGAGCAATGCAGAAATGTGCCGGCGGATACCCGGCGGATGCGGTCTTTAAAGCGAACCCGTAGGTAAGGATCCTGCTTTGCCCGATTCTCCGTATGCGGCGGGTCGCTTTTGCGGCATATCTCTTTTCCGACGCAGTGCGATCCTGCCCGGAGAGCTTTTTATTTCATATGGAATGCAGGTACATTAACGCTTCATGGCAACAAGGCGTCTCCTGTTGAAAGAAAAAACGGATCGCCTTTCGTCTTCCAGACAAAAAGCCATCCGTTCCATACGTCTGCCGCGAAACCTTAAAAGGGAAGTCCGCCCAGTCCGCCCATGCCCCCGGTGATTTTTGACATAGAATCTGCCGAAGCCTCCTCGATCTGGCGAAGCGCTTCGTTTGTCGCCGCCATAATCAGATCTTCCAGCATCTCTATGTCATCGGGATCCACAACCTCCTCGGAAAGTTTCACCTTCGTAACCTCCCGCTTGCCGGAAACCGTCACCTCCACAGCCCCGCCGCCCGCAGCCGCCGTGACCTCTTTTTCCTCCAGCTCCTTCTGCGCTTCCTCCATCTGGCGCTGCATTTTCTGGGCCTGCTTCATAAGGTTGTTCATATTTCCCGGCATCCCGCCCGGAAAGCCGCCTCTTTTTGCCATTTAAAAATCCTCCTCTTCTATTTCAAATTGTATCAGCTCTCCCAGCTCCGGATAGACTTCCTCCCCCGGCTGCCCGCTGTCATTGTATTTCACCTGTATTTCAATCTGTTTTCCAGTGCGCTCTGCGGCCGCGGCCTTTAAAGCGTCCTGGCATCCCGAGCGGTTTTCCGCAATGTAGGAATAGGCGTTCGCATCGTCAAATACCAGCAGAAGCGCATTGTCGGCCCCGAGAGACCTTATCGCTTTTTTCAGATAATTCCGGGTAAGCCCTTCCATTACAGACAAAATGCCGTTCCATCCCGCAATCACCGCTTTGATATCCTCCGGAACCGCCTCCGGCAGCTTCTCTTTTTCCCGCTTCTGCCCGGCCTCCGGCGCAGTGTTCCGGGCGCCGCCCTGCGGCGCAGCAAAAACCCCCTTTTCCATTTTCTTTTCAAGGCTGTCAATGCGGTCGATAAGTGACGAATAGTCTCTTTCCATCTCGGGCCTGCACAGCTTTATCAGCGCGATCTCAATCAGGATCCGTTTCTGGACCGCATATTTTATCTGACTGCCCAGCTCTGAAAAAATACGGATATACCGCATAAGAATCTCTGTCTCCACCATCTGCGCTTCCTCTCTCAGAAGGGCAAGATGTTCGGATGATATGTCCAGCACTTCTTCCATATCGTCTGAACTCTGAATCAGCATCAGATTACGCAGATACCAGGTAAAATCCGTAACGAACTGCCCCAGCTCCCGTCCTCCGACGACCATCTCCTCCAGCGTGCCGATAGCCCCTGTGATATCCTTTGATAAAATCCGGCGAAACAGTCTGCTGAACACTTCCGTGTCCACGGCTCCCAGTGTTTCCAGCACTTTGTCATACGTCAGATCCTGTCCCAGGTAAAACGCAATGCACTGATCCAGCAGGCTTAACGCATCCCGCATCGAACCGTCCGCAGCCTTTGCGATATACCGCAGCGCCTTCTCCTCCGTCGGAATCTGTTCCGCTTTCATCAGTTCTGCAAGACGCCCGGCAATGGTTTCGATCGCAATCCTGCGAAAATCATACCGCTGGCACCTTGAGAGAATCGTGACCGGAATCTTATGCGCTTCGGTTGTCGCCAGAATAAATATGACATAGGACGGAGGCTCCTCAAGCGTCTTCAGGAGCGCGTTGAAAGCCCCTATCGACAGCATATGAACCTCGTCAATAATATATACTTTATACTTTCCTTCTGTCGGCCGGTATTCCACCTCTTCCCTGATCTGGCGGATATTGTCGACGCCGTTGTTGGAAGCGGCGTCGATCTCGATGACATTCATGGAATTTCCCGCTGCGATCGCCTTACAGGCTCTGCATTCCCCACATGGTCCGCCGTCCGCCGGATTTTCGCAATTGACTGCCTTTGCAAAAATCTTCGCGTTCCTCTTGTTCCGCAAAACAGATACGCATGCCCGATCCGGTCTGCCTTGATCTGGTTTTTTAACGTTGTCACGATATGTTCCTGGCCTTTTACATCCGCAAACTCCTGTGGACGGAACTTACGGTACAGCGCCGTGTATGACATGCCTTCTGCCCCTTTCTCAGTCGCCGAAGCTGATGCCCGTACGCTTTGCCTCTTTGATCATCTGACTGCCCGGCTCGACCATTTTTAATTTCCCGGCCACCTCACCGAGCGGAACACGCTTTGTCTTTCCGTTTACCATGGCGATCATGTGGCCATAATCCTCGTCCATGATCGCCTTAGCCGCCGCCGCCCCAAGCCTTGTACAAAGCACGCGGTCATACGGGCACGGACTGCCGCCGCGCTGCGTATGCCCCGGCACTGTCACGCGCACTTCCACGCCGGCTTCCTGCATAATACGGTCCGCAATTTCATAGGACACGGAGGGATATTCACGCTTCGCCACTTTTTCTTTGTATTCCTTTTTGGAGAGCGCGGCGTCTTCTTTGGAGATTGCCCCCTCCGCCACGGCCAGTATGGTAAAACCTTTCCCTGCCCTGGTCCGCTTGTTGATCGCCTTGACTACTTTATCAATATCATACGGAATCTCCGGCAGAAGAATAATATCCGCGCCTCCGGCAACCCCTGCATACAGTGTCAGCCAGCCAACCTTATGCCCCATGACTTCCACGATAAAAACGCGATTGTGGCTCGCCGCTGTGGTGTGGATGCAGTCAATCGCATCCGTCGCAATATTGATGGCACTCTGGAACCCGAATGTAACATCGGTTCCATAGATGTCATTGTCAATCGTCTTCGGAAGATGTATGATATTAAGCCCCTCCTCCCGCAGAAGGTTGGCCGTCTTCTGGGTGCCGTTGCCTCCTAATATCACCAGACAGTTCAGATTCAGCTTATAGTATGTCTGCTTCATCGCTTCGACTTTATCCAGTCCGTTCTCATCCGGCACGCGCATCTGTTTAAACGGCTGCCTGGACGACCCAAGAATGGTTCCGCCTTTTGTGAGAATCCCCGAAAAATCCGTAGACGTCAGAAGGCGGTAATTCCCGTAAATCAGTCCCTTATAACCGTTTAAGAAACCGTAAACCTCCAGTCCGTCCACATTTTCACTCAGTCCTTTGACCACACCGCGCATTGCCGCGTTCAGTGCCTGGCAGTCTCCGCCGCTTGTCAACAATCCGATTCGTTTCATCTGCTTTTCCTCCTGTAATTCATTTCAGCTTTGATAGTACCCCGCGCCCTGCCTTTCGTGGCAGCCATACATAAACGGGATACCGTCAGCCTCCGGCAGATGCGCACAGCCCGGTCTGCGGGCCGGCGCCACACGGAGCCTGCAGCATAAGCGCAGACTCCTGATTGTATGTTTTCGAAAGCTTTTACTGTAATACTACGCTTTTCCGCTTCGTTTTGCAATAGGTTTCGCCCGCAACTCATCCGCGCTGTGCTAATAATCCACACGAAACCCGTTTTCATCCGGAAGCTCCGGGATACGCTCCCTGGACAGTTCATCCACGCGGATATAGCGGTCCTTCTGCAGCTGTGCGAGCAGCATCTCGATTTCCTCCGGCTGCCCCTGTATCTCCGCCGACACCGTGCCGTCATATTCATTTCTCACCCAGCCGGTCAGTCCGTAATACCCCGCGAGATGCGACAGCTTGTAGCGGAACCCTACTCCCTGGACCCTGCCCTTAAAAGAGAGATATTCTCTGGCTCTGGCTCTGTCACTCATCGCAGAGCACCTCTTCCCATTCTGCTTCTTTAAAACCAGTCAGAACGGTCTGCTCTGTGACGAGAACCGGGCGCTTTACCAGCATTCCGTCCGTGGCGAGCAGATCGTACTTCTCCTCCGCCGACATTCCGGGCAGCCTGTCCTTCAGCTTCATCTCTTTATAAAGCATTCCGCTGGTATTAAAGAATCTTTTGATATCAAGCCCGCTCTTTTCATGCCATTCCTTAAGCTCCTGCACCGTCGGGTTGTCTTCCTTAATATTGCGTTCACTGCAGGCAATCCCATGCTCATCAAGCCATTTTTTCGCCTTCCTGCAGGTGGAACATGCAGGGTATTGCACAAATAAGACATCCATAATTTCCCTCCACACCGCGCTGTCTGCGGCTGTCTTTCAATCTGCTTCGCCGTTTCTGTCGATATTATAATATGTTTCCGCGGGAAGCACAATCTATTTTTCCACACAGATTGACCACCCTGCACGAAACAAGTATAATAATACTGTTGAAAATAAACCTTTCAGGAAACGAGGTCAGAATGAAATCATATAACTGGGTCACCATAGGCTGTGGGGACATCGCAGATCAGTTCGCAGCAGCTATGCAGAAGGAAGGGCGGAACCTTTACGGAGTGGCAAACCGGACGTATCAGAATGCCGTCTCTTTTGCCGGAAGATACGGGGCAGGAAAAGTCTATGATTCTATACAGGACGCTTTTGCGGACGAAAACGCAGACATCTTTTATATAGCAACTCCCCACAATACACACATCCATTATCTGAAAGAAGCCCTGCGGCATGGAAAGCACGTCCTTTGTGAAAAATCCATCACTTTAAATTCGGACGAACTGAATCAGGCCCGGAGCTCTGCCGAAGAACATCACGTGATCCTGGCGGAAGCCATGACAATCTACCATATGCCTCTGTACAAGGAACTTCACAAACGGATGGAAAACGGAGCCTGGGGCAGGCTGAAGATGATCCAGATGAATTTTGGCAGCTACAAGGAATACGACATGAACAGCCGTTTTTTTCATCCCGGCCTCGCCGGCGGCGCCCTGCTGGACATCGGAGTATACGCCCTCTCTTTTATCCGATGGTTCTTCTCCGAATCCCCGGATCAGATCACGTCACAGGTGAAATTTGCGCCAAGCGGCGTTGACGAACAGGCCGGAATCCTGTTGATGAACCCTTCCGGTGAAATGGCGGCCGCCACGCTCTCGCTCCACGCAAAGCAGCCGAAAAGAGGCATGATCGCATTTGAGAAAGCTTATATAGAAATTTACGAGTATCCGCGGGCAGAGAAAGCAGTCGTCACCTATACAGAAGACAACCGCCGGGAAATCATCACATGCGGAACGGAAGACGACGCCCTGCGCTATGAAATCCGCGATATGGAACAGGCCGTATCCGGCACCGGAAATGAAATGCACCTTGATTATACGCTCGACGTCATGTCTGTTATGACGCAGCTTAGAAGAACATGGGGCCTGTCCTACCCGGAAGAAATGTAATCGCCAGCATCCTCGAAAAAATTACTTGCAAAAAGGAAAAAATATGATATACTGAAAAGGTATCTGATGATAATACGCTGGATACCCTTAGAAGGAGAGTTATCGAAGTGGTCATAACGAGCTGCACTCGAAATGCAGTTGTCCATTTTTGGGCACGTGGGTTCGAATCCCACACTCTCCGCCAGAACATCAGCCCGCAAGCGGTTTCACTGCCTGTGGGCTTTTTTGTTATGAAGGCCTTCGGCTTCCACAGCAGGATGGCCATGCAACCCGCCATACGGCGGGTTGAGCAGGATGGCAGGTTTGCTATGAAACAGCTCCGCCGGGGGCTATGCTGCATTTTTTATGTATAACGTTTGATTTTTTTCGAAGGCGTCTTCTCAAACTCCGTTTCCCGCACTTTCAGGCGGTAGACTTTACGGTATGGCGGCTCGCCAAGATTATATTCGTCAATCACGCTCTGCAGCGCCGTCTGAATATCCTTGATCCCCTTCTTTTTCGCATAATCAAAGTCCGGAAAAATCTCCGCCTCGATCACACCCTCGCTCTCACGGACCAGAACCTCCTGCACCAGGCGATGTGCCCCGATCTTGTTTTCCAGCTCCTCCGGCGAGACATTTTCACCGTTTTTCGTAATGATGAGATTCTTTTTCCTCCCCGTCAGAAACACAAACCCGTCTTCGTCCACATAGCCGAGATCTCCTGTGACAAGCCAGCCGTCTTTCAGCGTTTCCGCCGTCTCCTCAGTCATCCTGTAATACCCCTGCATCACGCTGCTGCCGCGCACCCACAATTCGCCGTCCACCGTCTTTGCCTCACAGTTTGGCATAAGCTTTCCGACCGACTCTCTCTTTTTGTCCCAGCTCAGATTGGTGCTGATCACCGGGGCGCACTCTGTCATTCCATATCCCTGCAGAATGGTGATGCCATATTTTTCGAACAGATCAAAATAGGCCGGGTTCAGATAAGCGCCTCCGCTGCAGATTGTATGAAACTGCTTTCCGAACACCTTTGCCTTCACGACTGCCGCCGGGAGCCACGACGCCTCCTCCAGCTTTTTTGCAAGCGTCTCTATCATCAGCGGCACCATCAGTATCATCTCCGGCTTAAACAACTTGATATTTTTAGCCACGCGGATCAGAGAATCATTGATACAGATGACGCTGCCCAGCGAAACGGCTTTTAAAATATCCATGGAGAGACAGTATGCGTGGTGAATCGGCAGCACCGATAACAACACGGTTCTCTCCGGAATCCTCATATCCAGGCAGGTTGCATTCTCCGCCAGATTCCGTTGCGTGAGCATAACTCCCTTACTCTTTCCCGTCGTACCGGAGGTAAACATGATCGTACAGAGCTGTTCCGGTTCCGGCTCATAGTCAAAGCTTCCTGCATGCTCGCGCAAAAGTGTGTGAAACGATAAAGCCGTCCCGTCGTTCTCCTCTTTCTGCATCAGAATCAGATACTTTAACTTCGGACAGCGCTCTTTTACAATCGCTGCAACATCCCTTCTGGAATCATCGAGAACAAATACCGTTGCATCCGCGCGGTCGATCAGACCGCACAGCTCCTCCGCCGGCAGGGACGCATCCAGAGGCACAGCCACGCTCCCGCTGTTTACCGTTCCGAAATAAGCAACCAGCCACGGGTACGACGTCGGTCCCGTCATTGCGATATGGCTTCCCTGCTCTCCCAGCGACTTTAACGCACAGGAAAAACTTTCACTGTCGGCCCGAAGCTGCGTGTATGATTTCGTTTCGATTTCATCCTTTTTCTTTTTATAGCGGACAGCGTCTTCCGCCCCAAAACGCTGCTCCGCCCCCACTAATATTTCACGAATTGTTTTACAGACCATTTCTATCCCTGCCTTTCCAGCCATGCAGCTACCGGACTATGCCTCTGCGGACAACTTTTCCAGATAATCGCACGCTTCCTGTACGGTGCGTATCTCCGCGACTTCCTGCTGATCGATCTCCACGTCAAACGTATCCTCCAGATCTCCGAGCATACTCATAAAATCAAACGATGTAAATCCAAGGTCCTCCATAAAGCGGGACTCCGGACGGATCGCGTCCTTATCGATCTCAACATAATTTACAATCATTTCCGTCAGTTTTTCAAACATTTTTTTCTCCTTATTTATACTGCGCTTATAATATCGCCAATTTTTTGTTCCGGATTTTCAATTCCCTTAAACATAATTTTGCAGAGATAATAATACAGGTACTCCAGTTTTTCACGGGATACCGCCTTGATCTGGTGTTCAAAGTTAAAGTCAAGCCCGTTATCGTCCGAGCGGTGCATTACAGTCAGATACATCGCCTGCGTCGTAGCGCCGTTAGGGTACCACTTGGTTTTATAGTGGATTCCGCCGAGCTTATCCAGCCCTTTCTCCCGCAGCGTCAACGGCTGGTACGTCAGCGACATCGGCTCGTACGTGCCCCCGGCCTCTGTCGGATAGAGCCTGCCACGATAGGCAAAATACGAAACCGGGTCAAAATTGGCATGGCGGAACAGTTCATTCTGCTTATCCCGCATGAGATAAATACCCTCAAGGAACGTCTTATCCTCCGACAAAATGGTACGGAACGGAAAGGAATGAATCCGCGTGCCGCCCGATTTTTTCTCCGACAGCGTCGCCCTTCTCGCAATCGCCGTATTGATGGACACATCGTCATTTCCGTTCATTTTCTGAAAATAAGTACGCAGCCCCATCATAAGGAGACACACAAGCGACACATGATAGTTCTCGCAGAACTTCATCAGCCGCGCTGTCGGCTCCGCCTCCAGATGAAAGATATCCAGTGCAGAGTCCACGGAGTCCGACACATTGACCGCAGCCCGCACATTCGGATTCTTCGTCCGCGCTCTCGCCTCATCAAGGCGTACCGTACCGTCAATCCCATTGTAAATCGGCTCCGAAGCTTCAATCAGTTTGTGAAAAAACTCCGTGTCCCGTTCCTTTGCGCGGCATCCCGCCTCATAATCCAGATCTTTTTTCAACTGTTCAATATAAGAAGCCATATCCTTTGGGTACGGTACATCCTCATACATCGTATTACAATACAGCTCGATAATATCTTTCAGGAAGCAGATAATCGACTGCGCATCCATCGTCAGGTGATCGACCAGCAGATATACGCCGTTGTGCCCGTCGGAAGTCTGAATCATGACAATCCGGTTCATCGGCGCATCATGGTGTTCGAACGGGACCTGCGTCCAGCCCCGCATCACATCCTCGGCCTCTTCCATTGATTGATCCCTGAAATCAACCAGTTCAATCTCCCTCTCTTCTTTATCCGCCAGATACTGATACCAGTTTCCCTCTTTGTCCTGTGCAAACCGCAGCCGCATCGCTTCACAGCGCTCATATGCCTTATAAACAGACTGCCTTAACACTTCAAAATCCAGCTCCACCTCAATGGTAAGGCTCGTCCCGATATTCAGCACCTGCTTTTTCGGGCAGAAATCCAGATAAAAAAAGTGAAACTTCTGCGCAACGGTCAGCGGGTAAACTTTATGTCCTTTTCGCGTTTTCATCATCTCACAACTCCTCCTATAAATTCATCCAATGCCCGCTCATATGCCTCCATATCTTTATAATAACTCTCCGCATGAGCCGCGCCCTTTACAATCAGCTTTTGTTTCGGGGAAGCGCAATTCTCATAAATCTCCTCACACATGCAGACCGGAACAAACGTATCTGCGTCCCCGTGAATCATCAGAATAGGAACGGTCGCCTTCCGCACTTCCCGCGCCGCATTGCACTCATCCATCCCATACCCTGCTTTTCTTTTATTTATAAAATCAGCCGCCGGTATCACCGGAAAAGCGGGAAGGTGATACATTGTGTGGAGAACATGGGTAAAAACCTCCTTCGGAGATGTAAAACCACAGTCTGAGATAATCCCTTTTACCTGCTGCGGAAGTGTAAGGCCGCTCGTCATCAGAACCGTGGCGCCTCCCATCGATGTCCCGTGCAGCAGAATCTGTACCTGCCCGCCACAGTTTCCGACTACCCAGCCCACCCAGAGCAGGGCGTCTTTCCGGTCGAGACAGCCAAAGCCGATATACTCACCCTCACTCTTTCCATGTGCACGCTCGTCTACCAGCAGCATGCTATACCCATGCCTCAGATAATAATCCGAAAGCGCAATATAGTCCTTCATCCCTTCGCTCGTATACCCGTGAAAGCATACAACCACTTTTGTCTCATCCTCACGAGGAAAATACACAGCGTGCAGCTTCAGTCCATCTTCTGCGGTAATCCAGACATCCCGATGTGTCTGTGCGTGCAGGTACTCTTTTCTTTCACTGAGAAGCCCTGCATACTGAGACCAGTCCGTGCCCGCCATTTTCATCGTGCGCTCTGTTTTCGCCTCGTTCCGTTTCATCGTGCGCCGGTAAAAATAGATTGATTCACCCGCTCCGACGATGGCGGCGCCCGCTCCGAACGTGAGCGCTGCTTTTAAAAACCCTCTCATACGTCCTCCATCTTCATAACAATTTCGACCAACAGTCAACCTTTATTCTCCTATACATTATCACCTTTTCGACCGTTGGTCAACACTCAGTCTGTAAAATCTGCACGGTTTTCCCTCTCTTTTTCTGTCCTTTTTGCCAATTGCCGCTGTCGTTTCCGACATGTTATACTAAAAAAAGTTTCATATTCACATTTTTACTGACTTACAAGGAAGGCTTGAAGAAATGGCAAATCACGCAAAATATGATCTGATTCTGGACGCACTGGAAAAACTTCTCACCGGCAGAAACCTGCAGACAATTTCGGTCAGCGAGATCGCACAGACCGCAGGAATCGGAAAAGGAAGCATTTATTACTATTTTCCCTCAAAAGAAGCTATCTTTGAGGCATTGGTGGAGCGTAATTACGAAAAACCGCTGGAGACGGCAAAAAAACTGGCGGGACAGATTCAGATTTCCCCTTTCACACGCATGGCCATGATCTTTCAGGCATGCCGCAGTTCCTCCTCTGCCTTCTTAGACCGTCAGCAGAGCCCTCTGCAGGCAAATCCGCAGGAAAATTCCCTGCTCCACCAGAAATATATGAACCACTTGATTACAGAGGTAAAACCCGCGCTGACAGAAATCATACGACAGGGTATTCAAGCCGGTGAAATTCACTTCGATTATCCGGCTGCCCTCGCGGAGATCGTTCTGATTGTCCTGACCGTAAAACTGGACAATTCCCTTGTCCCCTCTCCCGTCGAAGATATAGAAGAAACTCTGCTGGGTCTGATTTCCCTGCTGGAAAAAGGGACAGGAAACCCGGTAGGATCGCTCAATTTCCTGACCACCTACACGCAGACGCCGTCCTGACCAGGGACTGCGTGCTTTTGCCGGAGGTTCCTGTGAACTCCCTTTCATGCAGAGTTCATAGGAAGGCCAGATAGGAAACCAGATTTTTCTTTTGCTCCCTTTCCGGAATTGTGTACCAGTGGCAAGGGTATACCTGCCGGAAGGCCATGTACAACGGGGAGAACCATTTGTGGATGCTGTGATCCGGGAGATAAAAGAAGAAACCGGATTAGAAATCACAAATCCCAGGATAGCTGGCATAAAGCAGTTTCCGAATGGAAAACGGAAGGTATGTTGTATTGTTGTTTAAGGCAACAGAATGGTTGGGGAATGTTGTTTCATCGGAAGAAGGGCTTATGGAATGGGTCGGATACCGCCGTCTCCCAGGCATGCATACGGTTGAAGATTTTGGAGAGCTTTTGAAAGTGATGAAAGTACGCCAGAATTGACAGAGTTTCAAGATTTGATTCGAAACAGCCACTTTTCAACAAAAAATCGGAGCAACAGGATTTGAACCTGCGACCTCACGGCCCCCAGCCGTGCGCGCTACCAAACTACGCCATGCTCCG
>CANDFU010000021.1 GCA_947384095.1 uncultured Roseburia sp.
GATGACGAGAGGTGACTGGAGTTCAGACGTGTGCTCTTCCGATCTATGAAACGTCCGGCGCCTCCGAAACCCGAACCCATCGGCAAGAGCTATGTCTGCAGCGGCTGCGGTTATGTGTACGATCCGGATCTCGGCGACGAGGACGGGGAGGTTATGCCGGGAACGCTGTTTGAGAAGCTTCCGGAAGAGTGGGTATGCCCGGAGTGCGGGGAAGACAAAGAGCAGTTTATTGAAGAAGCCTAAAGGAGGATGAGCCATGTATTGTGTGAGAAATGTAACGGAAGATTTGTACTGGATCGGTGCGAATGACCGCCGTCTGGCTTTATTTGAGAATATCCATCCGATTCCGAGGGGAGTTTCTTATAATGCCTATGTGCTGACAGATGAAAAGACGGTTCTTTTTGACACGGCTGACTGGTCCGCCTGCCGCCAGTTCCTGGAGAACCTTGAGCACGTTCTCGACGGGCGCGATCTTGACTATATGGTGATCAACCATATGGAGCCGGATCACGGGGCCTCCCTGGAGGAAGTATTGCTGCGTTATCCGGGTGTGACGGTGATCAGCACGCAGAAGGCTTTTATGCTGATGCGGCAGTTTGGCTTTCACATTGACGGGCATACGCTCGACGAGGTGCGGGAAGGCGACACGCGCTGCTTTGGCGCGCATACCGTGACGTTTGTCGCGGCTCCCATGGTGCACTGGCCGGAAGCGATGGTGACATTTGACGTGACGAACGGAGTGCTGTTTGCGGCGGATGCCTTTGGCTCGTTTGGCGCGCTGGACGGAAAGCTGTTCAACGATGAGGTCAATTTTGACAGGGACTGGATCGACGATGCGAGAAGGTACTATACCAATATTGTAGGGAAGTATGGCCCGCACGTGCAGCTTCTTTTGAAAAAAGCAGGGGCGATTGTCGATAAGATCAAATATATCTGCCCGCTCCACGGGCCGGTATGGCGCAATGATTTTGGTTATCTGATTGACAAATATCAGCACTGGAGTACATATGAGCCGGAAGAAAAAGGCGTTCTGATTGCATACGCTTCGATGTACGGCAACACCGAGGCGGCGGCAAATGCGCTGGCGGCAAAGCTCTGCGAAAAGGGGATGACGAACGTTGTGGTGTATGATGTTTCCAATACGCATGTCTCCTATCTGATTTCCGAGACGTTCCGGCTGAGCCATGTGGTACTGGCCAGCGTGACTTATAACCTTGGCATTTACCCGGTGATGCATAATTACCTGATGGATATGAAGGCCCTGAATCTGCAGAAGAGGACGTTTGCCATCATAGAGAACGGCTCCTGGGCGTGCAAATCCGGCGATCTGATGGAGAAGTTTATCCAGGAAGAGCTTAAAGACATGACAGTGCTGGGCGGCAGGCTTTCGCTTGCGTCGTCGTTACAGGCGGAAAAAGCGGGCGAGCTCGACGCACTGGCGGATGCGGTTCTTGCGTCTATGGCGGAGGAGAAAAAATAAAGGATGGACGGCGTGAAATATGAGCCGGCGGATATTGTGGTATATCTGCCGGACGCGGGGCCGGTTCTGAAGGAAAAAGCGCTTATAGCGTATGAAGAAGCGACCGGGAAAATCGTGGCATACGGCGCCGGGGCGGAGCGGCTGATCGGCAGCTCCCCGGAAGTTACGGTAGTCTCTCCCCTGCGGCGCGGCGTGATCGCGGACTATCGGGCAGCGCAGGCGCTGATTTCGCACCTGCTTTATGCGGCCTGGGGGAAAAAAACACTGTTAAAACCGTCGGTTGTCGTCTGTGTGCCAGGGGGGATTACGGAAGTGGAAAAGAAAGCGCTGGAGGATGCCATGTACCAGTCCCGAGCGAAGGATGTGACGTTTTCCGATATTCCTGTGAAACAGTTTGTGGAAGAAATGCCGGAAAAGTTTCCGGAACGATACCGCAGGCGCAGAATCGTTTTCGGCATTACGAAGGAAGAGCCGGAACGTTATATAGCAGAGGAACTGCAGGAAATCCTGCGGTTTGCAGAAGAAAATAAGATTTCCGCGGAAAGGGTTGCGGAACTGCTGGGATAGGACGGATGTAAATCAGGGGCTGATGCACGAAACAAAATGTGCATCAGCCCTTGTGCAATTACCTGTTGCAGTCCGGCCGTTTTTCCTGCTATAATAGGAAAGGCATATGTGCCGGGATAAAATTTATACAAAAAGGAGAAACAAAATGAAAATGGATTTTGTGAAAAAAGCGGCTGCCGCGGCGATGGCCCTGGTCTTATGTCTTTCGATGGCAGCCTGCGGAGCCGGGGGAAAAGACAAGGCGTATCCGGTGAGCGTGGACGGGACGGAAATCATTGTGGGCGAGACGACCATGGGCGCGCTCTATGACGCGGGTTATACGATTGTGGCATACGGGGGAAGCGAATCGATGGAAATTGATGCCACGGAACAGCTGGAGGCGGACAGCTACTACAGTCAGGTTTTCGCCAAAAAAGGGGATGAGAATCTGGTAATGCTGGCTGTCGTCACGGAAAAAAACGCGATTCCCATATCGGAGGCGGTGATCGCCGACGTGGAGTTTTTCAGTGAAGAAGGACTCGCGAAGGCTTCGTTTGACGGCGTGGCCCTTGCCGATCTGAGTCTTGACACGCTCAAAGAACACGTTTCCGGCATATCTGTGGATGAGGAAGCGGGGCTTGCGAGCATGGCGGGGAATAATTATACTCTTTTTGTCTATTTTGAGAACGGAAAGGTTACTTCGCTGGAAATGAAAAAGAATTACGACGTGGATTATAGTTCATAGGGAAACAGGGCAGAAGTTTCATTCAGACGGCGTGGCGTATGCCACGCCGTCCGTGTCTGCGGGAGTTCCCGGCATATAAAATTCTGTCAGGGGAGACTGTGTATCCGGTAATCATTGAAAGTTTTTTTGATTTGTGTTAAAGTAAGAAACAGATTGCAGAGGTGCGGATAAAAAAGGGCATGGAGGAAAGAATGAAACAGGGAATTATATTTGATATGGACGGAACGCTCTGGGATTCGGCGGAGAATGTTGCCAGGTCATGGAATCTTGCCATCGGGGAATCCGGCCTGTGTCGAAAGACATTGACCGGGGCGGATATTCAGAATGTCATGGGAAAGACGATGGATGTGATTGCGGATCTTCTGTTTCCGGAACTGGATGAAGCGGAAAAGGGAACGCTGCTGGAACGCTGCTGTGAGAGAGAAAACGATTATCTGCGCATGCATGGAGGGGAGCTTTACAAAGGCGTGAGAGAGACGTTTGGGAAGCTGCGGCAGAAGGGTTACGGGATCTATATTGTCAGCAATTGTCAGAAGGGTTACATTGAGGCGTTTCTGGACTTTTACGGGTTATGGGACGAGGTTGACGATATAGAGTGTTACGGAAACAACCTGAAATCAAAGGGGGACAATATCAGGCTTGTCGTCGAGCGAAACCGTCTTGATCAGGCTGTCTATGTGGGAGACATCCAGGGGGATTATGAGGCCAGCGTGAATGCGGGGATCGGATTTATCCATGCCGCATACGGGTTTGGCGCGGTGGATGCGGACGTGCCCCGCATCAGAGCGCTCACGGAGCTGGCTTCATTTTCGGCTGAGGAGCTTTTCATCCGGATTTAAGCTGCAGCCGGGCTGCGGCATGGAGGAATGATATGACAAAGTTTGACGAGTTGTTAGGGAAAATAAACAGGGAACATGTCTATGTCCAGACGCACAATTTCCCGGATCCGGATGCGATCGCCAGTGCTTTTGGGATGCAGCGTCTTCTGGCACAGCGGGGGATACGATCCACCATCTGTTATAAAGGCAAAATTGATCGCTACAGCACCCAGAAAATGCGGGAGCTGATGGAGATTGAATGTCTGAATGTAGAGGATCTGGAAGCGATCCTGACGAGTGAGGACGAGGTGATCCTGGTGGACGCCCAGAAGGGAAATTCCAATATCATCAATATAAACGGCGACGAGATTATCTGCATCGATCATCATCCCAGGAACGACAAGTATGAATACCGCTTTACGGATATCCGGCCGGACGTCGGGGCGTGCTCGACGATCATCGCCCATTATTTTTTTGAAAATGAGATACCGATGGACAAGCAGATTGCGACGGCGCTGACTTATGCGATACGGATTGACACGAACAATCTTTCGCGCGGTGTTTCAAAGCTCGATCTGGAGATGATCTGCCGGATGTATGATGAGTGTGATTATGAAGTCATCCATATGCTTGAAAACAGCAATCTGTGTTTTGAGGATCTGGTGGCGTATTCCAAGGCGATTTCCAGCATCGAAGTGTATGATAATATCAGTTTTGCCGATACAGGGGAGGACTGTCCCGTGATCGCAAGCATTTCCGATTTTATGCTTGCGCTCAAGGAGGTTTCGTTTTCGGTCGTCTATTCGAGGTGGGACGGCGGAATCAAGCTGTCGGTGCGCAGCGAGAAGAGTACGCTCGACGCAGGAAAAATCGTCAGCGCATCGCTTGCCGGCATCGGAAACGGTGGCGGCCATGCCGCGATGGCGGGCGGATTTGTGCCTTTTTCGGGGAATGAGCAGGAGGCCGTGATTCTTATGGATCAGATCAAAGAGCGGTTTGTCAATGTGATCAGCACCTGGAAGGGCGGTAAAGGGTGAAGAAATGTGCGCCAATAACTTGACAACTTTTTAATATGCTTATATACTAAGTCGTGTTCAAAGCTCCAGCAATATGATTGACAAAAAAGGCAGTGACGAAGACAGTAGTTTACGGGAGAAAATAACAGAGAGCCGGAAATGGTGGAAGCCGGTATGAGTAGTCTGTAGATGAATATCACTTCCAAGCCGCAGTTCTGAAAGGACGGCCCGGAGCCGGCGGAGTAGGGACTGACGTTTTTTCCACGTTACAGGGAACGGGTATCATTTTTCTGCCATGCAGAAGAATTGTACATTTGTATATAGGTGGTGAAACGGTGGAAGGCTCTCGTCCTATTTACAGGATGAAGAGCCTTTTTGTCATTATATGAGATCCGGGTGTCAGAAGCATCTGGTCTTATATGATAAAAACCTTCCGGGCGGGTCCGCCGCAGACGGAGAATCCTGCCATGCAGGATGCACTATATCATTTTGGAGGTAAGGGATGTATCGCAAAGTTGACACGAATCTGAATTTTGTTGACAGGGAAAAAGAGATCGAAAAGTTCTGGAAAGAGAATGATATTTTCAGAAAAAGCATGGAAAGCCGGAGGAAAGGGGAGACATTTACCTTTTATGACGGACCGCCGACGGCGAACGGAAAGCCTCACATCGGCCATGTCGAGACGCGGACGATCAAGGATATGATACCGCGCTTTCAGACGATGAAGGGAAAGTTTGTTCCGCGCAAAGCGGGGTGGGATACGCATGGCCTCCCGGTTGAGCTGGAGGTGGAAAAGCTTCTGGGCCTCAATGGGAAAGATCAGATTGAAGCGTACGGCATGGAGCCTTTCATAAAAAAATGTAAGGAATCTGTGTGGAAATATAAAGGCATGTGGGAAGATTTTTCGGGCACAGTGGGCTTCTGGGCCGATATGGACGACCCGTATGTGACATATGACGATGACTTTATTGAATCCGAGTGGTGGGCGTTAAAGCAGATCTGGGACAAAAAACTTCTCTATAAAGGGTTTAAGATTGTTCCTTATTGCCCGCGCTGCGGGACGCCGCTCTCCAGCCAGGAGGTGGCGCAGGGATACAAGACTGTAAAAGAGCGTTCCGCGATCGTGCGTTTTAAGGTAAAGGGCGAGGAAGCGCATTTTCTGGCGTGGACGACGACGCCGTGGACGCTGCCGTCGAATGTTGCGCTCTGTGTCAATCCGGACGAGACGTATTGTAAAGTCAGGGCGTCGGACGGATATACTTATTACATGGCCGAGGCGCTGCTGGATAAGGTCCTGGGGAAACCTGCACAGAACGCGAAAGACGGCGGAGAGGCGGAGGCGCCCTATGAAGTGCTTGAAACTTACCGCGGGCTGGATCTGGAGCGGATGGAGTATGAACCGTTGTTTGATTTTGCGGACGAGGTGATTGCGAGGCAGCACAAAAAGGGGCATTATATCACCTGTGACTCTTATGTCACGATGACCGACGGTACCGGAATTGTCCATATCGCGCCCGCGTTCGGTGAGGATGACGCCAATGTCGGGAGAAAATATGATCTTCCCTTTGTACAGCTTGTGGACGGCAAGGGGGAGATGACGGCCGAGACGGCGTATGCGGGTGTATTCGTAAAAAAGGCGGATCCGATGATCTTAAAAGATCTGGATGAAAAGGGGCTTTTGTTTGACGCGCCGAAGTTTGAGCATGATTATCCGCACTGCTGGCGATGCGATACGCCTCTGATCTACTATGCGAGAGAATCCTGGTTTATCAAAATGACTGCTGTGAAAACTGCGATGATCCGCAACAACAACACGGTCAACTGGATTCCCGAATCCATCGGAAAAGGGCGTTTCGGGGACTGGCTCGAAAATATCCAGGACTGGGGGATTTCCCGCAACCGCTACTGGGGAACGCCCTTGAATATCTGGGAGTGCGGGGGCTGCGGCCGTCAGGAGGCGGTCGGGAGCCGGGCGGAGCTTGCGGAGCGCAGCGGCAGGCCCGACGCGGCGGGGACAGAGCTGCACCGCCCGTATATCGACGAAGTGACGTTTGTCTGCCCGGACTGCGGGAAGACGATGCGGCGTGTGCCGGAAGTGATCGACTGCTGGTTTGATTCCGGCGCGATGCCGTTCGCGCAGCACCACTATCCGTTTGAGAACCAGGACGTATTTAAAGAGCAGTTTCCGGCGCAGTTTATTTCCGAGGCGGTAGATCAGACGAGGGGATGGTTTTACTCGCTGATGGCGATCAGCACGCTGCTGTTTGACAGGGCGCCGTTTGAAAATGTCATCGTGCTCGGACACGTGCAGGACGAGAACGGGCAGAAGATGAGCAAGTCGAAGGGAAATGCCGTCGACCCGTTTGAAGCGCTTGAAACGTACGGGGCGGACGCAATCCGGTGGTATTTTTATACGAGCTGCGCGCCCTGGCTGCCAAAGCGTTTCCACGGCAGGCTTGTGCAGGAGGGGCAGCGCAAGTTTATGGGCACGCTTTGGAACACGTATGCGTTTTTTGTGCTGTACGCGAATATCGACGGATTTAACGCGACAGAGCATACGCTGGAATACGATAAACTTTCCGTGATGGACCGCTGGCTCCTGTCGCGGTTAAATACGGTGATCGGCGAAGTGGACGCGGATCTTTCCGGCTACCGGATCCCGGAGGCGGCGCGCGCCATGGACGACTTTGTGGATGATATGAGCAACTGGTATGTCAGAAGGAGCCGTGAGCGTTTCTGGGCCAGAGGAATGGAGCAGGATAAGATCAATGCATATATGACGCTCTATACGGCGCTGGTTTCCATCAGTAAATGCGCGGCGCCGATGATCCCGTTTATGACGGAAGACATCTATCAGAATCTGGTGCGTTCCGTGGATAAAAACGCGCCCGAGAGCATCCATCTGTGTGATTTTCCGGAGGCGGAAACGGCTTTTATCGACGCAGAGCTGGAGAAAAACATGGCCGAGGTGTTAAAGATCGTCGTGATGGCGCGGGCATGCCGGAACGAAGCCAATATCAAAAACCGTCAGCCGGTCGGGAACCTGTTTGTAAAGGCGCCCGCAGTCCTTCCGGATTTTTTTGTGAAGATCATCGAGGACGAGCTGAATGTCAAAAAGGTGAACTTTGCCGACGATGTCAGCGGCTATACCAGTTACAGCTTTAAACCGCAGCTTCGGACAGTCGGACCGAAATACGGAAGATATTTAAAGGCGATCCAGGAGGCGCTGTCCGCGCTTGACGGAAATGCGGCGCTGGCGGAATTAAAACAGAACGGGGCGCTGACGCTGCCTGCCGTAAGCGACGAGATCCGTCTCGCGGAGGAGGACCTTCTGATCACGATGACGCAGAAAGAGGGCTATGTGACGGAGGGGGACAGTCACGTAACGGTTGTTCTGGATACCAGGCTTACGCCGGAGCTGGTGGAAGAGGGGTTTGTCCGTGAACTGATCAGCAAGATCCAGACCATGCGCAAAGAGGCGGGGTTTGAGGTGACGGATCAGATTACGGTTTCCTATAAAGCGGACGGGAAGGTGACGGCCATTTTCGAAAAATACGGAGACGCAATCCGCTCCGATGTGCTGGGCGTTGCGATCGCAGGAGATGCTGCCCTGGGCTATACCAGGGAATGGAATATCAACGGTGAGAAGGTCCTTCTGGGCGTAAAAAAAGAAGAGGGCTGACCTGAAAAAGACTGATTTTTTTAAACCTGGAATGCAGGCGTCTTTCGGCGTGGTTTTCCGGAGGGATGGAACAGGAAAAATATATGGATATGGAGGAGAAGATGAGTAAAAACAGTTTCAGCAAAGAGGCGTTTATCGAGGATGTGCGGGAGAATGTGAAAAATCTTTCCCGCAAGACGTTGGAAGAGGCGAGCCAGCAGGAGATTTTCCAGGCGGTTTCATACGCCGTCAAGGATAAGATTATCGACAGCTGGCTGGCGACCCGTAAGACCTTCGAGAAAGAAGACCCGAAAATGCTCTACTACATGTCGATGGAGTTTCTGATGGGACGTGCGCTCGGGAATAACCTTATCAATTTAAAGGAATCACAGGAGGTCAGAGAAGCACTGGAGGAGATCGGGCTGAACCTGGATATCATCGAAGACCAGGAGCCGGATCCGGCGCTTGGAAACGGGGGCTTAGGGCGCCTTGCAGCCTGCTTTATGGAAAGCCTCGCGACGCTGGGATACGCGGCTTACGGCTGCGGGATCCGCTATCGTTACGGGATGTTTAAACAGAAAATCAAGGACGGATTTCAGATCGAGGCGCCGGATAACTGGCTGAAGAACGGCTATCCGTTTGAGCTGCGCAGGCCGGAATATACCTACGAGGTAAAATTCGGCGGTTATGTGCGCGCGGAGCACATGCCGGACGGGAAAACCCGTTTTGTGCAGGAGGGATACCAGTCCGTCATCGCAGTGCCGTATGACATGCCGATCATCGGTTACGGAAACAATGTCGTAAATACGCTGATGATCTGGGACGCCGAGCCCAAGGAGGAGTTCGAGCTTCTCTCATTTGACAAAGGCGATTACAAAAAGGCAGTGGAGCAGGAGAATCTGGCGCGCAATCTCGTCGAAGTCCTCTATCCGAACGACAATCACGTGGCAGGAAAAGAGCTGCGCTTAAAACAGCAGTACTTTTTTGTGTCTGCCAGCGTACAGCGTGCGCTCGGCCGCTATAAGAGTATGCACGACGATATTTATAAGCTTCCCGAGAAGGTGGTATTCCAGCTCAACGACACGCATCCGACGGTGACGGTCGCGGAGCTGATGCGTATTCTGCTTGACGAGGAGGGGTTAAGCTGGGAGGATGCATGGGAGATCACGTCGAAAACCTGTGCCTATACGAACCACACGATTATGGCGGAGGCATTGGAAAAATGGCCCATTGAGATTTTCTCAAGACTGCTTCCGCGTATTTATCAGATTATCGAGGAGATCAACCGCCGCTTTATCCTGCAGATTCAGGCAAGTTTTCCGGGGGACAACGGGAAGATTGCGCGGATGGCGATTATCTACGACGGACAGGTGAAGATGGCGCACCTTGCGATTGCGGCTGGGTATTCGGTCAACGGCGTGGCAAGGCTTCACACGGAAATTTTAAAGAACGAGCAGCTTCACGATTTCTATGAGCTGTTCCCGCGAAAATTCAACAACAAGACGAACGGTATCACACAGCGCCGTTTCCTGCTGCACGGCAATCCGCTGCTCGCGGACTGGGTGACAGAGCACATCGGCGACGACTGGATTACGGACCTGCCGCATCTTGAGAAGCTCGCGATCTACGCGGACGATAAAAAGGCACAGCAGGAATTTATGAATATCAAGTACCGCAACAAAGTGCGTCTGGCAAAGTATATCAAAGAGCACAACGGGATCGAGGTGGACCCGCGTTCCATTTTTGACGTGCAGGTGAAGAGGCTTCACGAATATAAACGCCAGCTGTTAAATATACTCCATATTATGTACCTCTACAATGAGCTGAAGGAGCATCCGGAGATGGAGTTTTATCCGCGTACGTTTATTTTCGGCGCGAAGGCGGCAGCGGGCTATAAGATTGCAAAGCTCACGATCAAGCTGATCAACAGCGTGGCGGAGGTTGTCAACAATGACCGCAGCATCGGCGGAAAAATCAAGGTCGTTTTTATTGAGGATTACCGCGTTTCAAACGCAGAGTGGATTTTTGCGGCGGCGGATGTCAGCGAGCAGATTTCAACGGCCAGCAAGGAGGCGTCCGGAACCGGAAACATGAAGTTTATGTTAAACGGGGCGATCACGCTGGGCACGATGGACGGCGCGAACGTGGAGATTGTCGAGGAAGTCGGGGAGGAGAATGCGTTTATCTTTGGCATGAGCTCCGACGAGGTGATTGCTCATGAGCGCAACCGTGACTACGACCCGATGCAGATATTTAACAGCGATCAGGACATCCGCAAAGTACTGATGCAGCTGATCAACGGTTTTTATTCGCCGAGTAATCCGGATCTGTTCCGCGAGCTTTACAATTCCCTGCTCAATACACAGAGCACGCGGTATGCAGACACTTATTTTAATCTGAAAGATTTCCGTGCATATGCGGAAGCGCAGAAACGGGTGGAAGCGTATTATAAAGACGAGGCGGCCTGGGCGAAGAGTGCGATTTTAAATGTCGCGCATTCCGGAAAGTTTTCTTCGGACCGCACTATTCAGGAGTATGTGGACGATATCTGGCATCTGGATAAAGTTGTGGTTGATATGCCGGCGGAGTGATTTTTCACGATATTTGTATGGAGGGATCGGATCATGAATGCAGAGTTAAAAAGGCAGCTCGAGGAGTGTGGAGCCGACGTCGATATGACGGTTAAGCGTTTTATGGGAAACGAGGCGCTGTATCTGAAGTTTCTCGGAAAATTTCTGGACGACAAGAATTTTGAAGGGCTGAAAGAAACAATACCGGACGGCCGGTATGAGGAGGCATTCCGGTACGCGCACACGTTAAAAGGCGTGGCGGTAAACTTAGGGATCAATCCGGTTCATGATCTTGCGGATAAAATTGTAGAGGCCCTGCGCAACAAGGCGCCGGAGGAAGTGGATTCCGAAAAGGTAGGGGGCCTTCTGGCACAGCTTGAGACGGATTACACAAAGGTCTGTGAGATTATTAAGGAAAACAGGTAGGATCCATGGCGAGAAGCCACTTGACGCATGCAGGGAAAAATGTTAATTTAATATAGAATATGTCAGGGGTGCTACCAAGGAGAGTTAAGAATGGAAAAACAGAAGCTTTTGATTGTTGACGACGAAGAAATAAACAGAGCAATCCTCAGCGAGATCTTTCAGAATGAGTATCAGATTCTGGAGGCGGATAACGGGCAGGATGCCGCACGGCTGATCAAGGAGAATAAGGATCTCGTTCTGGTCCTGCTGGATGTGATTATGCCAAAGATGGACGGATTCGGTGTTCTGGATTATATGAGGGGGCAGAATCTGTTGGATCGTCTTCCCGTCATTCTGATTACGAGCCAGAAGGTGGATGAGAGTGATGACAGGGCCTACTCCTATGGTGTTGCGGATGTAATGCACAAGCCGTTTTATCCCCAGATTGTCAAGCGGAGAAGCCGCAATATTATAGAACTTTATCAGAATAAGCACAACATGGAGGTAAAGCTTAAGGAGCAGAGAAAGAAGATACTGGCGCAGGAGAAGGAGATCCTGGAGAGCAATGAGTACATGATCGAGACGCTCAGCACGGTTGTGGAATTCCGGGATCTGGAGACGGGGGATCATGTCAGGCGGATCAAGTACTTTACAAGGGTGATGCTGAAGTATCTGGCAAAGTACTTCCCGAAGTACGGCATGACGCCCGAGCGGATCGACGCGATCGCCAGGGCTTCGGCGCTGCATGACGTCGGAAAGATCGGCATTCCGGATGCGATCCTCCTGAAACCGGGACGTCTGACAGAGGAAGAGTTTGAAGTTATGAAGACGCACACGACCATAGGC